>JANLUQ010000614.1:0-9838 GCA_031363565.1 Armatimonadota bacterium
TTATCCTTCCGCGCCCTCTGGTCTTGCCACGCCCTCTTGTCTTGCCGCGCCCTCTTGTCTTGCCACGCCCTCTTGTCTTGCCGCGCCCTCTTGTCTTGCCGCGTGGAACAGGGCGCGGAGGAGAAAACAGGGCGCGGAGGAAAACAGGGCGCGGCAAGCGGCGCCCCTACGGAGAGAGGGCAAGGGCGTGGGGGCCCCATACTGCCGGAGTCGGTGCGCTTTCGCCGTATCGCCGAAACACAGCTTTGGAGCAGGTCCGATCCAGCATATCCGGGCTGGTCAGAAGCGGCCTGACTGCCTCGCGGATCTTCTGCCGCTGGGCAATGACGGTGGTGCGCGCGTCCAGGAAGACCGCGATGACAGTTCTCTGCGCCTGCTTTATAATCGTTATAACGCACGCAATTCTTCGTTAAGCCCCAGGTGTCACATGAAACCCATCTCGTCTTCCGCTCTCCTGAGCCTCCTCGGCCTGACGCTGGCCTGCGGCGTCGCGCGGGGCCAATCACCTGCGCCCCCGGTTACACCCCATCCGCCCATCGCCGTTCCGTTCACGCTCGCTCGGCCCGGCCTCGTCACGCTGGTCATTGAGGACGCCCAGGGTCGGCGCGTCCGCAACCTCGTCAGCGAGACGCCGTTCCTGGCGGGCCGGAATGTCGCCTATTGGGACGGGCTGGACGACCTGGGGCGCGACCCGGACGCCGCCCGTCACGGCGTGTATGATATCCCTGGCCGGCTGGTCCCGGCGGGGACCTACCGTGTGCGCGGCCTGGCTCGCCCGCCCCTCACCGTCCGCTACGAGATGATGCCGTATACGCACGGCGACCCCGGCTGGGACACGAAGGACAAAGCCGCCGGCTGGCTCGCCAACCACACCGCGCCGCAGGCGGCCCTGTGGGTGCCCGAAAAGGATGCGAAGCGGGGGCCGGGCGGCGACACGCCGGGCGGGCAGGTGCTGGTTGGCTCCTATGTCACCGAGGGCGGCAGTGGGCTGGCCTGGCTGGACATGACGGGGCGCAAGCGCTACGGCCAGTTCTGGATCGGCGGCGTCTGGACCGGTGCCCCGTTCCTTGCCTATGACGCGGGCGCGGCCCCCCAAGCGGGCGTCTACGCGTACACCGCCTCGGCGTGGGCCGATGAGCTGCGCCTGCACGGACTGGTGACGACGGCAAACAAGGCCGCCGCGCCGGGCGACACCCGGTTCGGGTCGGGAGACGACCGGCCCGTCCTGACCCCGACGTGGAAGTTCCCCGGCGGCGGGGGTGCGTGGAACTCGTCCTCGCCGCTGGCCGCCGTGGGCGGTCTGGCCGTGTGGAACGGGCTGGTCGCCATCACCCTGCCCAAGCTGCACCAGATCCTGTTCGTGGACGCCGTGGACCACAAGGCGCTTGGGACGGCCGCCCTGGCGGACCCGCGCGGGGTGGCGTTCGACGCCCAGGGCCGCCTGCTGGCACTGTCTGGGGCGACTCTGCTGCGCTTCCCGTCTCCCCCGGCGGACGGCACAGGACTGGTGAGCGAGACTGGTCTGGGGACGCCGCTGGAGATGGTGGGCTGGAAGGCCACGGCGAACGCGCGCGCCGAAGATGCCCCCAAAGCGTTGGGCGGCGGGCTGGGCGCACATTGGGGGACGGGGGCAGCCCAGACGCCCGGCCAGTCCTTCACGGTAGACATGGGGCGGCCTCGGACCTTCACCTCGGCTTCCCTAACGTCGCCCGCCTCGGACTACCCGCGCGGGCTGGAAGTCTCGGTGTCCGGGGACGGCCTGCACTGGAGCAAGCCGCTCGCCAGAGGGGAAGGGCAGGAGGCTGGACCGGACCGCGCGCGCATCGGCATCGCCGCTCTGGCCTTCCCGCCCACAACGGCGCGTTATCTCCGGCTGGTTCAGACCGGCACGTCCCACGATCACTGGTGGAGCATTGACTCGCTCCAGGTCTGCGCGAGCGCGGCCCGGCCCCTGCCCGGTGGGGAGGTGCTGGCGGGGACAGTTGGGAAAGACCTTGGAGGGCGGGGGAACCCCACCCCTACACGGCGCGCAGGGGTGGGGGCCCCCCGACCGCTTCTCTTGCCCCGCCCTTCGGCTCTCGCGTCTCCACTCCAGGACCCGCAGGGGATCGCCCTGGATGCGCGGGGCGAGATTTACATCAGCGATCGGGGGACGAGCCATCAGGTCAAAGTCTTCGCGCCTGACGGCAGGTTCCTCCGGGCCATCGGCCATCCGGGCAGGCCCTCCCAGGGCTGGTATGATGCCGGGCATATGAACGACCCCGCCGGGCTGACGGTTGACGGCAAGGGCCGGCTGTGGGTGGCCGAGAACAACTACCAGCCCAAGCGCGTCTCCGTCTGGGACGCGCAGACCGGCGCGCTGCTCCACGCCTACTACGGCCCCTACAAGTATGGCGGCGGGGGCGTCCTGGACCCGCAGGACCGGACGCTGTTTCACCTGGACGGCATGACCTTGAAATTGGACTGGAAAACGGCGGCGGCGCGGCCCATAGATGTCTACTATCGGCAGGGAGTGGCGGCCACGCCCGCCCTGGGCGACGACGTGGACACCGCGCCGATGACGCCGCTGTACGCGCACGGCCACCGGTATGTGACAAACTGCTACACGACCAACGCGACGAACGGGGCTGCCGTCGCCATCCTATGGGAGATTCAGCCGAACGGCGTCGCCAAAGGAGTCGCCGCCGTGGGACGGGCGAACGACTGGGGCCTGCTGAAGACGCCCGCCTTCCGGTCGCGCTGGCCCGCCGGAGCGGACCCCGGTGCCGACGGCTGGTGGTACGCGGAGGGGGCGGCGAAGAACGCCTCCCTGTTCATCTGGAATGATCTGAACGGCGACGGCAAGGTGCAGCCGAACGAGGTGGCGATGCGCCAAACCGATACCGGCTCGGTCACGGTCGCGCCTGACCTGTCGTTCGTCGTCGCGCGTGCTAAAACTGAGGGCGCGGCCAAAGGCAGCGGCGAACAGGCCCTGCGCTTCGCCCCGGTCGGCTTCACCGCGTCGGGCACCCCGCGTTACCGACTGGATGCGGGCCAAACGCTCTCGGCGGGCGCGCAGCCCGAAGAGTCCACGGGCATGGGGCAGGCGCTGCTAGGGACGGACGGCTGGACCGTCCTGACGACCGCCCCTCTGCCCTTCCATGCCTCCGCCGTCGGCGGCAGTCATCACGGCGTCCCCACCTGGCAGTATCCCAGCCTCTGGCCGGGCCTGCACCCTTCGCACGACGCCCCCCTGCCGGACCGGCCGGGCGAGCTGATCGGGACGACACGCCTGCTCGGCGGCTTCGTGACCCCGAAGGGGTCCGATGCCGGACGCCTCTGGGCCATCAACGGCAACAAGGGCAACGTCTATTTGTTCACCCAGGACGGCCTGTTCGTCGCCACGCTCTTCCAGGACAGCCGGCTGAAGGGGTGGGACGCGCCCAGGGCGATTCGGGGCATGTCGGTCGCTGACCTCAGCCTGCAAGAAGAATCCTTCTACCCGACGATCACCCAGACCATCGCCGATGGCAAGATCTACTTGCAGGGCGACGGCTGCCTGCTGGACGTGGGCGGCCTGGAAGGCATCCGCCGCCTGCCCATCACCGAGCTGACGGTCTCGCCCGCCGACCTCGAAGCGGCCCGGGCCTACTTTGCCGGTCAGGAAGCCCGGCGGCAGGCCGGGGCGGCGGCGCAGTCCGGGCCGCTCCCGGTCGCCCTCCGCGCCGCGCCGCCCGGTGTGGACGGCGATCTAAGCGACTGGGCGAAAACGGACTTCGTACCGGTTGACAACCACACGTCCGCCGCGCTGTGCGTGTCCGGCGGCCGCCTGTACGCCGCCTTCAAGACCGGCGACGGGAGCCTGCTCAGCGCCCGCCCCGAGGCGCTGCAAAACCTGTTCAAATCGGGCGGCGCGCTCGACCTGATGCTGGACACCATCCCCGGCGGTGAGCGGCTCCTGGTCACGCGGGTCGGGGACAAGACGACGGCCGTGCTGTACCGCCCGCATGTGCCCGGAACGACGACCGACCCGGTCAAGTTCGTCTCCATGATCGGCCTGAACAAGACGACGCTGATGGACCGTGTGGACGACGTCAGCGACAAGGTGACGCTGGCCGGGACCGGCGGCGATTACGAGTTCTCCGTGCCGCTGTCCCTGCTGTCGCTCTCGCCGCAGGGCGGGCAGACCATTCACGGCGACATCGGCCTCCTGCGCGGCAATGGCTTCCAGACCTTGCAGCGCGTCTACTGGCACAACAAGGCGACGGGCCTGGTCTCGGACCTTGCGAGCGAGGCGGAACTGACGCCGGCGCTCTGGGGGACGTGGAAGTTCCGATAGACTCCTGGAGCCGCCGCCGGTGGGTGGACGCCGCCTCAGTTCACCCCCGCCGCCACGCCGCCTGCACCCGCCGCCCTCACCTCTACGGCGAATACGCGCGCCGTTAGGGCGCGGGTGTCCCCCGAAGGCGGCTGCAAACGCGCAGGGGTCCAGGGCGGGCCGCTGACCGTCACGTTGACCGTGTGCCTCCCCACTGTCAGCCGGGCGGGGACCATCAGCGTCACGACTTGCTGGCCGGAGCGCGTGACCACGACCTTCGGCCCGCCGTCCACGGCGAACGTCCGGGGCGGTGCGCCTGCCGGGGCCGAGGTCCAGAAAGTCAGCGTGTAGGCCCGGCCCGGTAGGACCGGCAGGCGCAGGACGGACTTGCTGCCCGCCCAGCGGGCGGTCGTGACGGCGAGTTTCAAGGCTGGTGGCACATCCGCCGCCGACTCCGGCCCGAACCAGCCCGGTCCGACATAGTCCCCGTCGCCCGCCGCGCCGATCTTGATGCGGTAGTGCGCGGCCTGCGCGGCGGGGAGGGCGAAGGGAAGCTCGTTCAGCCCGATCTGCGCCCGACTCCCGATGCCGTTCCGCACCTCGACCCCGCCCGGCTGCGTGTTCTCGGCGACCACGGCGGCACGGACATTCGGCCCCAGGATTACGGCGGGACCACTTGCGGCGAACTGACAGCCGCGCACGATGAGGCGGCCCTTGGCGGCCACGATCGCGCCGCCTGCCGCCGTGTCCGAGAAGTGGCAGTCGCTGAAGGTGACGGCGGTCTCCCCATTCAGCAGGGCCACGCCGCCGGGGTTGCTCCAGAAGTTGCAGTTGACGAACTGCGCCGCCCCGCCCGCGCCGGGCGAGGTGACGACGCCTGCGTTTGGCTCGCCCGTAAACGTCGTGAACTCCCCGTTGGTCACCTGGATGCCAATGGGCTGGATGGCGTCCACTAAAACCCCGACATGGCAGCCGTCCGCACCGATGCCCAGGAACTGACCATTGCACTCGCCCGCGGGCGTGTGGATAAACCGGTAGCCGACCCGCGCGCCGAACACGAAGGTGTTCAGGACGTACTCCCAATCGGTGCGCCCGAAGATGAATGCCTCTAAATTGGCCTCGGTGTAGGCCGTGACCGGCGCATCGCTGCCGGTCGTGATGCCGGGGTAGTGGCTGCGCGCCCAATAGTGCTCGTTGAAGTGGACGTTCTCGATGCGCCCGATGTCCGAGGTGGTATCAACAAAGATGCCGCGCCGCAGAACGCACCCGAAGACGTTCCGTATCAGGTGCAGCTCGCTCCATGGGATGCCGATCTCGATGCCCTGATAGGCATTGATGAACGTGACGTCCTCGACGTCGTTGTGCATCCCCTGGCCGTGAATGGCCCACGGATAGGCCGTGATAGTGTCCCACTTCTGCTCCGGCCAGACCATCGTGACGCCTTGAATGGAACTGCTTTCGGCCAGCTCCACCGCCGCCGGCCCATCCTCCCGCCCACGCCCACCGGTGATCGCCAGCGTCGTTCCCTTGTCCCAGGCCCCGTGATGGGGCGCGTTCCAGCTTCCGCGCAGGGTGACGCCGGTCGGCACGCGCAGGCTGCCCGCGATCCGGTATTGCCCCGGCGGCAGGAAGACTTCGCCGCCGGTCTTGCCCTGTACGTCCAAGGCGGCTTGAATCGCCGCCGTGTCATCGGCGACGCCGTCGCCCACGACGCCGGGAGGGCGATCCGCGGCGACGGCCGGGAGGGCAAAGGCAAGGAGGAGCAAGAAAAGGAGGAGAAGTCTCATAGATGTGTGCCTTTCAGAGCGTTCGATCCTCTCCCTGGCGCAAGCGCACCCGACCCGAGGGAGGGGTCGCCGCTTGCGGCGGGGGTAGGATCAGTCACAGATGTCCGTATCTGCCCCAGGAACGCCGGGTCACTGCACGTCAGATGTGCCCCGAACTGCCACTCGCCGGTGCCCTGCACCACCTTGACGATGAAGTGGTTCCAGCCGCGCGCGAGCGGCAGGGCATCCGCCGTGAACTCGTCCGGCGTGTAGGGGTGCATGCCCCGGTCCTCCTGGATCCGCTTGGAGTTCAGCCAGACCTGGCAGCCGTCGTCCGAGCCGAACCGCAGGGCCAATTTGGGCAGGTTCGGCTCCACAAGCAGGTCGTCGAGGGGGCGCGGACTCCAGACCCAGAAACTCAAGTAGACGGCGGCATTCTCCATCGGGCCGGGCAGGCCCATCTTCTTGAAGTCGAGGACGCCCTCGTCATCGGCCGGCTTCGCGCGCCATTCCAGGCCGCCGGACGTGTCGCCCGGCTTGGGATGCAGGGCCGCCCCGATGCCGATATTGTCCTCGTCATACGCGGCGGCGGCAGTGGCCGCGCCGAAGCTGCCGCAGACGAGGGCGCTGGTGAGATGCCCGAACTCATCGAACGCCTGGTCCGGCGCGGCCTTGCGCTCGGTCAGGACGACGCCCGCATTGGTCAAGAGCCGTTTCCAGAGCGTGTACCCCCCGCGCGAGGCCGGCACGAAGGAGGTGACCAGGATGCGCCCCGCCCCCGACCGATACTCCACCAGGGCCGCCCCGGTCGGTTTGGCCTCGCGCTCGGAGCGCAGCAGGGCCGCCGTCTTGACTGGCTCCGCCCGCCCGTTCCAGCGCCGCCAGTCGGCGGGGCAGGCGGCGAGCAGGGTGCGGCCTCCGGCGACGAATGGCCCGGCCAGCCCATGCTGAATCATCGGTGCCGGCTGGCTCTCGGTGAGATAAAAGTCGCCGTCGTCCAGGCCGGCCAGGAGTGGGTCGGGGGACTGGACGAGGAGCGAGGCCGCGGCGCGGTCCGTCAGCCGCAAGGGGAGGGGCAGCAGCGCGTTCAGGGCGGGGAGCGTGGCCGGGTCTACGCCCCATACCAGGACGGTCGCGCCGCCCTGCACCCGCCGCGCGAGTGCTGCCGCGCTCTTCTTCTGGGGCGGGTGCGCGCCGTCCACGACAATAAACTCCGCCGTGTTCAGGGCGTCCGGGGCCGCAAGAGTCATGCCCATGGCTTGCAGGGTCGCGGGCAGATCGGAGCCGGGGGCGGCCAGCACGGCGACCGTCGCGCCACGGAGACTGGGCGGGATGGACGTTTTTGTCACGGTCCTCTGATGGTCCCACGGGCTGGGGGCCGGGCCGCCCGGCGCGTTGGCCGCTTTCACGGCATCGAAGAGCGGCCAGGGACGGTAGAGCGGCAGGCGCGGGTCGTAGCCAGGGTTAAACGTCGTGCAGTACGGACCCAGCCGCTCGGGTTGGACGCCTGACGCGTTCTCCCGGTACGGCCCAAAGGAAACGCCGTCCGTCGGCATGTAAGGCCGCGTCGTGTCGGCTTGCCCGATCTCCAGCGGCTCCAGTCCGTACCAGGCCAGGTTGAAGACGCTGGCATAGTCCGCGCCGTTCTTGCGCTGGTCCGCGATCAGGCCGTATGCCTCGACGGCGATGCCCTCCATGCGGCCCTGCTGGGACTCGTAAGCGCGCAGTCCGATAAACTGCGCGGCCTGCTTGGGCGTGGCGAAGTACGCGCTGCCCGTCTCGCCGATGCCCCAGGGCTTGCCGCCCCGACTCAGGCGCGTCAGCTCGTCTGGGCCGCTGTAGTGGCCGACGCTGGTCGGCATCGCGCCTTCGCCATCCCCGTCGCCGTCCGTCGAGACCCAGGGCCGGGACGGGTCCAGGCGGCGGGCGCTGTCGCGCCAGTCCGCCCAGCCTTGCCGAAGCCGCGCGATCTGCTCCGGGTGCCTCCCCCGGTCAATAAACCAGGCCACCTCGTTGCTGATGCTCCAGCCGAACACGGATGGGTGGTTCCGGTCCCGCAGGACCAGCCGCGCGACCTGCTCATCGCACCGCCGCCAGAAGTCCGGCGCGTCGTACTTATGCTGCCCATCGCTGCCCCAGTTCGCTGTCTCATCCAGAACGCAGATGCCCATCTCGTCGGCCACATCCAGGTAGAAACGGGGGTAGGGCTGGGCGTGGAGCCGGACGGCGTTGGCATGGGCATCGTGCAGCATCGTGAACCAGGACCAGGCGTAGCGCCGGGTCATCTGCGGGATGCCCAGAAAGTGCCAGGAGTCGCCCCGCAGTGCGAATGGCTTGCCGTTGAGCAGCTGCCGGTCACCCTGGAAAGAGAACTCGCGCCAGCCGAAGCGCGTCCATTGCCGGTCTACAGTCCGCCCGTCCCGGCTGACGGAGACCGTCAGCCCATACAGGTTCGGCGCATCCGGCGTCCAGAAGCGCAGCCGCCCGCCGACCTTCGCACGGAGCGTGACCGTCGCCGACGCGCCGGGCGCGAGCCTGACGCTCTGCACGGGTAGGCCCAACACGGCGGCGGCCAGGCGCCAGCGTGGGGCAGGGGCCGCCCGAACGTCTTTGCCTGCTTCGTTGCCTGCTTCGCTGCCTGCTTCGTTGATCCAGGGCTGCACCGCCCCGCCGACCTGGACTGTCTGGGCGAGCGATGTGTCGTTCCGCAGTGTCACCTCGGCGGCCAAAGTGTCCCGGGCTACCTCGGGTTTGACATAGGTTTCTGTGGCATGGACGGCGGGCACGGCGACGAGGAATACGTCCTGCCAGATGCCTGCCACGGCCTGTCCCCAGAACGAACCGGCGGGGTAAGGACGGCTGCCCGTCGTCCGCGTGTCGTTGAACAGCGAGGCCTTGCGGACACCGACCCGCACCACATTGACGCCCCCGAACGTCACCGCACCGGTCACATCCGCCTCGAAAGGCAGGAAGATATCGAAGTTGTGCGCGACGGGCCTGCCGTTGACGAATACCACGGCATCCCCCGCCACCGCCTCGAAGTGCAGGATCAGACGCTGCCCGCGCCAGGCCGCCGGGACGTGGAACGACCGCTCCAGCCAGCCCATCTCCGCCGTGTCCCATCCCTTTGGGTAGGAGGGGTAGCACCGGAAGTCCCCGCCGTCGCCCTGGTTGAACGCATTGACGTTCCACGGCGAGGGCACCTTGAGCGCCGTCGCCTCCCAGCGGGTCGGAACCGGCGGCGCTAGCTCCGGCGCTGCTCCCTGGTCGCGCTTCCAGCCCGCCGGCATGGAAACCGGCTGGAACCGCCAGGACCCGTTCAGGCACATCTCCTGCCGCAGCGGCATTTCCGGCGGCTTGACCCAGCCCTCGGAGGGTGCAAAGGGGTGGGGGAATACGATCTGTCCGGCGGGCGCGGCCTGCACCGGGTTGAGTGTGATCAGCAGCACGACAGCACGCAGGGCCAGGCGCAAGGTGATTGGCAGGGAACGCAGAGCCAGGGAACACAGAGGTGGTTTCATCGCGCCTATGGTAACACTGTTGGAGGTGGCTGTCAAGGAGGGGCAGGCCCCTCTGCCTGCCCTTTCTCTCCCCTGCCTGCCCTGCCTCTGCTCTTGCCCGGCCGCATCAACAAGCCTCGATGTGAAAATAGTAAGTAACCCCCGCCTAAAGGCTGGGGCTTACCACTCACCCGAAGGCGGCGACTTTAGGGTGTCCTACATTTACACCCCGTGTTTCCAAACCTTTGCGGGCAATGTTTGCCGAGGCATTCACG
>JANLUQ010000652.1:0-1960 GCA_031363565.1 Armatimonadota bacterium
CAGCAGCGCCCGCGAGTGCGGGATCATGTCTCGATACAGGTAGAAGGTCATGCCCCACAGGAAATAGATCAAGACGCGGAACGAGTCGGCCCAGTCCCCCATTATCGCCAGATGCCGCGCTCCGGCTACAGTGATGGCGACGGCGGCGACTGAAACCAGCAGCACGAGGGCGGGACGCCGGAGGCCGCCCAGCAGCCCCAGGACGGCCACCAGCAGGTAGCAGATCGCCTCGCATCGGATGGTCCACAGGGAACCGTTCACCCGGTACTGTAAAGGGTTGTGTGTGAACACACCCGGCAGCGTGTCTGTGAGGTGCAGGTTTTTTGTCCCCATCATGCCGAAGTACACCCAGGTGCGTGGGCTGTGGAAGTAGGACGCCAGCGGTAGGCTCGTAGCGAGCGGCCCTAAAACGAAGACGGTGATCAGCAGGACGACAACCAGCGCAGGCAGGATACGCAGGACGCGCTTCTTCGCGTAGTCGGCCATGCCCCGGCTGCGCTCCCAACTCTGGGTGATCAGGAAGCCGCTAATCAGGAAGAACCCGTCCACTGCCACTCCGCCGAACGCCGCCTGGCCCCGCGTCCAGTGCAACAGCGGGTCGTAGGCGTACCACGTCCCGTTGTAGAGCATCGCGAAGGAGTGCGAGAGGATGACCAGCGAGGCGAGGAAAAATCGCAGGAAGTCAAAGGTGTTCTCCCGTCCCTGGCTGACCTGTCCTAGTGTTTGGTACGTCTTCAAGACTTCTTTCCATCCAGAACCACGGCGTATAGGCTCTCTTCTAGCCGGGACAGCACGACCTCGCCGCGCCAGTCTTCCGCTTTACGCAGGGCGTTGGCGGAAAGGCGGCTCCAGGCCCCTGGCGTCCGCAGGGCACTCTGGATGCGCTTGGCGTAAGCGTCCGCCGTTAATTCGTCTACCAACAGGCCGTCCTCTCCATCATCAATAAAGTCCGCCGGGCCGCCGGAGCGATGGCAGACGGCGGGCGTCCCGACCGACATGGCCTCGGTGATGCCGCGCCCGTAAGGCTCACCCTGCGAGAGCGAGACCAGAAAGTCGGCCTCGCTAACACGGCGGTACACTTCGGCGTTTGGCACCTTGCCCACAAAGCATATTGCACGATCCATGCCAAGCCGGGTGCATTGCGCTTGCAGACGCTCCCGCTCCGGCCCATCGCCCAGGATGATGCCCTGCGCGTCCACGCCGCTCTGCCGCAGCAATGCAACCATCTCGATGAACACGTCCGGGTTTTTGTACGGCACCAGATTGGCGACGAACAGCAACGTGACGGGACCGCCCGGCTCCGGCCCCCGCCGGGACGCCGTGCCCAACCCGTCCGGCGGCGTCACGATGACCGGCAGCGTCTTGACGACCGCCTGTGGGTACTGCGTCTGAATGGCAGCCGTGTGCGGATCGGTCGCGCAGAAGATCAGCGAGGCGGCCTGGAGGGTCCGGTGCCAGCCGCGCTCCATGAGCGGCCTGACTAATCCTTGCAGCCCAACGCCGAACCGTGGTTGCCCCGTCGCTGGTCGAACCCCCGGCATCTCCGGCCAGCCATAAAACAGCGGCCCGACGACGAGCGGCCTGCCTGATGTCTGCGGCGGGTAGGGGCAGCCACCACCATAGGGGTGCATCCGCCAGACAAGATCAAATGTCGTGGTGCGCTCTAGTTCCTTCATCCACCGGTCGGCCCGCCACGAATGCTCCCATGGGGCCAGCGAGTTCGCGGGAACCCGATGCCGCGCCGTCTTGACGTGCAAGTTCGGGCTGCACTGACGGATCGGAGCGGTGTTGGTGTATGCAAAGATCTGGTGCCCCCGCTCGGCAAGTCCGTTGAGAAGCGAGAAACAAATCAACCCATCCCCATGCGATTCGTGATCGGTCAGGCACTCGGAGGCGCGATGGACGAAAATAGAGAGCATTGATTATAATAATCGCTGTACAAATTGAGCGTCTCGCTTAC
>JANLUQ010000701.1:0-4033 GCA_031363565.1 Armatimonadota bacterium
GCCCGACTGGGCGTGCCCGCCTTTGACAGTGTCCCTGAAATGCTGGCGTCGCTGCGGCCGGATGTGTGCAGCGTCGCCACCGGCGGCTATGAGTACAGCAGCGACCACTATGAGCCGACGATACAGGCGCTGGAAGCTGGGTGCCACGTTCTGGGCGAAAAGCCCATTTCCAACGACATCGGACGGGCCAAAGAAATGGTGGCGGTGGCGCGTGAAAAGCGGCTGTGCTACGGAATCAACCTCAACCACCGCTTCACGCCCGCCGCCCGGCTTGCGAAGCGCTGGCAGGACGAGGGCAGGCTGGGGCACCTGCTGTTCGTCAACATGAGCATGTGGATCATGAACCCTGTCGAGAGCGCGCCCTACTTCCAGATCAAGGCGCTGCACCCGCATACCGTGGATATCATGCGCCACTTCTGCGGCGACGTGGAGGCCGTCCAGTGCTTTGCCACCAAAGCGCCGGGACGGACGATCTGGACAACTGCCCATTTCAGCCTGCGCTTTCGGAACGGCGTCGTCGGCGGGCTGACCGGTTCCTATGACATCGAGCGTGGCCACCCGATGGAGCGCTGCGAGGTCGCTGGCACCGAGGGGCGTTTCATCATTGACGACATGTACCGGGAGGCGACCCTGTATCCTGCCGGGGACCTGGAGAAGCGGGTCTACACCAATCCCCTCTTCGGCGGCTTCCGAGACTTTGAAGACACTTTCCGGGACCGCCTTCACCGCTTTTTAGAGCAGGTGGAGGTGGGCGTCTCCCCGAATGACATAGATGGCTCCGGCGCGGACGGTCTGGCTGCCCAGAAAGTGCTGCAAGCCGCCATCGAGTCGCTTGAGACTGGGAAGATCGTCCCCCTGTAGGGGTGAACACAAGGGGACGGCCCCATGCAAGAGACTTCTGAAAGCTGCGAGGATAAACCCATGAAATTAGGCGCCAATTCCGTCCTGTTCGGCGGCTTCGACCTGAAGACCGCCTTCGAGCAGATCGCCCGCGCGGGCTATGACGGCATCGAGATTTCGGCCATCGAGGGCATGAGCGACCACCTCGCCCTTGACCGCTGGCGCGAGATCGGCCCGAATATCAAGCGCTGGTCAGCCGAGTACGGCCTGGAACTGCTGGCGATGGAGCAGCCCTCCCAGGACCCCGCCCGAATGGAGACCGCGTTCCAAGCAGCGGCCGACATCGGCATCCCGCTCATCAACTGCGGGCCGGGCGGCAAGAGTGGCGACGAAGCCGGCCTGCAAGAGTCCATTGACTCGCTGGGCCGCCTCGCCTCCCTTGCCGAGAAACACGGCGTGACTCTGTGCGTCAAGGCCCATGTCGGGGCCGCCATAGATAACACCCCAACCACACTGCGGCTGATGGCTGCAATCTCCTCCCCCGCCTTCGGCATTGACATGGACCCGTCCCATATCTACCGTGCGAACGAGGACCCGGTCGAAGCCATCGCCGCCGTGATCTCCCGCGTCAAGCACGTCCACATTCGCGACTGCAAAGGCCGCCAGTCGGGGCCGGGCCTCCCCGAAGACCAGGCCAACGGGCGCGGTGACATCAACCTCGTCGGATACCTCCGCGTCCTGCACGCGGGCGGCTACCGAGGCCCCGTGGATCTGGAAGTGATCGGTGCCAAAGACTACAGCCTGGTCCAGTGCGCCATGATCGCCGCCGAGGCGCGTGGCCACATGCAGGCCTGCCTGCAAGCCTGCGGCGCACGTTAGGGTGCTGGGACAAGAATGACGGTGATACAGAAAAAAGCCTGCCGGAATGTTCCGGCAGGCTCCCGTATTGCATCGGCTCATCCGACGCCCAGCATTATCACTTCCCGAGATAGCGCTGCGTCTGACGCCACTCCTTCAGGATACTTTGGGTGAGGCGTATCCGCGTCTGTTTCACGTCCCGCAGGCTGCGGGATAAATGTCTGTGGGAGTCGCAGGCGGACTTCACCGCCGCCAACTCAGACGCTTTGACGTAGACTTTTCGTACACGCGCGCCCTCGCGCCAGATTCGGTAGTGATAGGGGCCGTGTAAATGCCCCAACTGGCAGCGGCAGCCAGACTTTCCGCAGCGGATGAACTGAACGCAGACTTCCCCCTCCAGCGGAGGGTGGAACGCACTATTCACACCGAGAGTGTCTTGCATTGTGTCTCTTTGCTAACGCTTTGCCTAAGCGGTATTCGTCAGAATAAATTACTCTTCTCTAAGTATACCCAACTCGCAGGACAAGCACACAGGCGCGGCACCCTGCCTGCAACTTTCTTGCGCATGCCGTGTCAGATACACTGCTAATAATTAATCTTGAGGAAGAGTTTATGCAAAATAAATCAACATTGGCCCTGCTCCCGCTGACGGTCCTGCTCCTCGTCGGCTGCGGCCACAGCAATCAGCCCGTCATGATGGCCCCGCCCACTACGCCTGTGACCATCTCGCAGCAGCCGGGTGGCTACGGCCAGAACGCGGGCTATAATCAGAATGGAGGCGGTGCCCCGAACATGACCGGCACCCAGAATGGGGCCTACAACTGGACCGAGGTTCCCGTGAACCAGCAGGTGCAGATCACCCGCGCCGTCTTCGATCAGGGCGGCTACCAGCTCTCTTCGCCGCAGGGAACCATCGTCGTCCCCTTCGCCAACCAGAACCTGTATGTGATGAAGTTCGGCCGGTCCAACAGTGGCGGCATGTACTTCGTCAACAGCGGCCAGTTCCCCACGCTCTTTATCCCGCCGGGCGGCTACCTCGATAATGCCGCCCAGCCCGGCGCACACTGGTATCCCTTCCCGCAGAACTACGCCTACACCCAGCCGGTTTATGTCGGGCTGGCCCCAAGCTGGTCGGCCTTCAGCGGAATGGGCTGGTATCCCGGCATGGCCTACTATGGCGGTTATGCGAGCCCCAATCCCTACGGCTATGCTCCCATGCTCGGCCTGAGCTTCCTCATCGGCGGCCATCCCTACTACGGCTGGGGCGGCTACCAGAGCTACTACGGCGGTCATCCCAATGGCTACGCCCCGATGCGCGTCGTCAACCGGACGGTCTACAATCAGGCGTCCCGCAACTCGTTCAACCGCGGTTCCTCTGGGGGCAGCTCCTTCGGGCGGAACGCCTCCGGCAGCGGCTCGTTCGGGCGGCGTCCCTTCGGCAGCGCGGGGACGACATTCGGTGGACGGCCCTCCGGCTCCTTCGGTGGTGGACGGCCTGCGTTCGGCAGTGGGTCTGGTAGTACGCCGCGCTCATCGGGTTCCTTCGGCAGCGGCCCCGCCGGCTTTGGCGGCTCGTTCGGCGGCGGGCGGCGTTCCTTCCCCTCTGGTGGGGGCGGGTTTGGCGGCTTGTCCTCTCCCTCCGCGCCAAGCCGACCCGCATTCGGAGGCGGTGGCGGTTCGTTCGGCGGCAGCCGCCCCTCGTCTGGCGGCGGCGGTTCGTTTGGCGGAGGCCGGTCCTCCTTCGGTGGGGGCGGTGGGCGGCGGCGCTAAATCAGGAGAACCGCAGTGAAAAGGCGTTCTGATCGGGAAATTTGGTCGCTCTTGATGGGCCTCATATGTCTCTGGGGGGGAACCACCCTCGTGCGTGAAGCCATGCAAGCCGGCCCCGGCGGGCAGGTGGTGCGGCAGTCCAAATCAGACCATATGTACACGACGCCTTCCAGGAAGGTGTTAGGCGAGGGGCTTCTGCTGGGCGGAGTGGGAGCGATCGGTGTCACCTACGGCCTGAGCCGTTTCCGGCTGCGCTAGTATGGGGCGGGGCCGGGCATAAGGAGGAGCAACACATGAACGACATGACATTCCAGACCGGCGGCGACTGGTCCAGCACAACGCTCTACAACAACGGTGTCGAGGTGTTGGCTGCCCAGCTTTTCGTCCAGATCCTCGCCGGGCGCGATGAGTGGGACAACCCCACCCAGGGCGGCATCTATGACGGCACCGATCTGACCGCCCTTGTCCGGCCCCAGCAGGACCCCGAGCAGGCGTGGGACATCCTGCCGGGCCGCGTCACCCTGACCTTCCCCGGACACGTCGTCGTGCTGGAGAATTATCATCC
>JANLUQ010000693.1:0-4595 GCA_031363565.1 Armatimonadota bacterium
CCCCGCCGCTGACCGAGGAGTAGTTGCCGCTGGCCGTGTTGTTGTCCCCGCCGCTGACCGAGGCGTACTGGCCGCTGGCCGTGTTGAAATCGCCGCCGCTGACCGAGGAGTAGTTGCCGCTGGCCGTGTTGAAGTAGCCGCCGCTGACCGAGGCGTACTGACCGCTGATGGCGTTGTCTGTCCCTGCGACCAGCCCGCCGAAGCTGGAGTAGCTGTTCTGGTCGCCTAAAATCAGGTTATGGCTCCCCGTGCGAACGTCGCCCGCGCCCCGGCTGTTGCCCAGGGCGTTGTAGCCGATGATCAGGTTGCCCAGGCCCGACAGGGTCCCGCCGTCGTCGGTGCGGCCCAACCCGCTGACGACCTGCACGTTGACGCCCGTAATGCTCAGGGTCGCCGGGAACGTGCCGGGCGTCCCCGAGACCGACAGGGGTGCGGTTTTGGTCTCCAGGACCGTCGCGCGGCCCTGCAAGGTGGTGACCTGGGCTTTGAGCGTGTTGACCTGGGCGACGAGGGCAGCGAGGTTGACGCCGGGGCTTTGGGCCTGGACGGGGCCGAGGTGCGTCAGCGACAGCACGCCGAGGGTGGAGAGGACACCAACGGTGGCACACAGAAGGGGCCTGCACTTGGCGAGCGCCTGAGTCATGGCAGTCGGTATGGTCATGGCGGTAGGTATGGTCATTGTGGTTTTCTTTTTCTTGCACTTGCGGTTATGAACTTGTAGATCGAAGCGGGCGGGCTTGCGAGAAAGACCCACCCTGATGGTGCGTGCCGGCCCTCCCCACGGGGGAAGGCCGGCGAGGAAGGTGGCCCCTCGATTTTTTGGGGTTGGGGGCGGGCGTTTTGCGAAATATCGGTGTGCGGGAAAGCGTTTTTCCTCCTCTCCTTGTTATCCCTATGCGGACGCGCGCGCCTTTCTGCGCCGCGCCGCCAGGACCCCGCCCAGGCCCAAGGCCAGCAGCAGGCCCAATGACAGTGAGGTAGAGGCTTCAGGGATGGGGGCGGACAGGAAGTTCGGGCCGAAGAACCCAGGTTCTGAACTGGCCTCCGTGCTGCCAGGGAAGGTCAGCGTCGAGGAGGCGGCATAGCGGTCCTGAACATAGGTAATCGAGGGGCTAGTCGTCAGCCCCACGGAGCCGGGCTGGTTGGAGTCCTGCACGTCGAAGATGTAGGGGTCGGTGGGGCCGGTGACGCCCGCCAGGACGTAGTCGCCGCCCGTCACCAGCAGCAGGGGGGTGGACAGAGACTGGTACAGGAAGTCGCCGTTCACCATGCCCGCCTTGGTGACTGTGGCTTGTGCCAGCAGGGTGCTGACGCCGCCGACGACCTGGTACAGCCCGACGAGGTGGGTAGTAGCGAAGGTGTAGGCGCCGGTGGGGGGCGGGACGAGGGCGACGGTGTTGAGGGGGTTGGCAGGGTCGAAACTGGGGTCATTAAAGAAGCCCAGGGCGGTGACGAGGGTGGGGCTGTTGGCCTTGAACTCGAAGCCGAGGCTGTAGGAGCCGGTGGGGCTGCCGGTGGCATGGGCGGCGTTGTCTTCGACGGCGTAGGCAGTGGGGGTGAACCCAATGCCTGGGGTCTGGGCAGCGGCCGGGCGGGCGGCCATCAGGGAAGCCGAGAGGGCAGCGGTCAGGCACAGGAGCAGGGGGGAACCTGTGAAGCGAATGGTAGGCATTTTGTTCTCCTTCAGAGACAAGCAGGCACGGGTGACGGCTAAGGATAGGTGGGAGGGACCGAGGTCTTGGAAGGACGCAGGTATCCCGAGGCTAGGCCGTCTTGAACGGGCAACGGTAAGACACGACCGGGATACTGCAAGGGGCCGTAGAACAAGTATAGCGAGGGGGCTAGGCAATGTCAAGCGGTGTAAAACACAAACAGGAAATCGCAGTGGACGCGGCGAAGATTGAGCTGCCGCGATACTCAGCACATTGAGGAGACAAACCCATGATGGGAAGAAAATACGACCCGCAGCCGTTCGGTGTGAAGGCACAGCTCCCCCTTATACTCTTTGTTCTCTTCCTGCTCACCCCCTGCCTCCCCCTGCACGCTCAGGCCCCCCTGGACGACGGGCGGGTCATGCTGCAAGGATTTTATTGGGAATCGCATCGGTACGGGCATCCGGACCGGTTCCCGCAGTTCGGGACGAAGCACTGGTATGAGATCGTCCGCGCGGACGCCGCCGACATCCAGCGCGGGCGGTTCGATCTAGTCTGGCTGCCGCCGCCGTGTTATGCGGGAGACAACAGCGCGGGGTACAACCCGAAGCAGTATTTCAACCTGAACAACGACTACGGCACGTTCGCACAGCAGCGCGCCCTGCTGACGACGCTGCGGCAGGACGGCGCGGAGCCGGTGGCCGACATCGTCATCAACCACCGGGACGGCACGGGGGGCTGGACGGACTTCAAGAACCCCGACTGGGGTCTGTGGTCCATCTGCGGCGACGACGAGGCATTTTCTAACCCCGCCTCATCGGCGTTCAACACGCCGCTGGCATTGCGGGGTGCGCCGGAAGAGGCACCCACCCCTTATGGAGCCGACAAAACGACTTACGCTTACCCCGACTTCCGCGACATTGACCACACGAACCGGCAGGTCCGCCGGGACATCCTGCGCTATCTGCTGGAACTGAAGTCGGCGGGGTATCGCGGCTGGCGTTACGATATGGTGCATGGCTACCATGCGCGATGGGTCGCGCTGTACAACAAGCGGACGCAGCCGACATTCTCGGTGGGGGAATATGATTGGAGCAAGGAAGGGGAGCAGCGCGGGTGGTCGTGGTGGACGGCGACGAAGCCGGGCGACCTGGGCACGTCGAGCGCTGTGTTCGACTTCACCACGATGTTCCGCTTGAAGGACAGCAAAGGGAACTATGGGGCGTGGTACGGGCAGGGCAATGGCTTGGGCCTGATGGGGGACACGACGGACGGTGTGGCGTGGAAGCAGCGGGCGGTGACATTCCTGGAGAACCATGACACGGGCTACCGGACGCAGGACGACGGGCTGCCGCAGCCGGACCACGGGTTTGACAGCTTCGCGAATACCTGGGAGGTGGAGCAGGGCTATGCTTACATTCTGACCCATCCCGGCGTCCCATGCGTCTACTGGAAGCACTATTTCGAGTGGGGTGCGGATTTGCATGACAAGATCAGGGCGCTTATCAATGCCCGCAAGGTCGCGGGCGTCAACGCTGGGAGTGCCTTAAACACGCAGGACAACGCGCGGCGGAAGGGCATCTACGCGGCGCGGGTGCAGGGAAAAAGTGGCGCGCTCTATGTCCGTATCGGCGGCAGTGACGCTGATTGGCAACCATCGGACTCGGGCTACACCGGCACCCGCGAGTACGCGGTGGGGGCCAGTTGGAAGGTCTGGGTGGCCCTTTCGGGGAACCCCCCGGTTCGTCAGGCTGCCCTCCCGGCAGCGCTGCCCGCCCCGCCGCCGTACCAGAGCGGTGACACGATCCAGGTCCCGGATGCGTGGCTGGACTGACCCCGGCAAAATCTTCTCCCCTTCCTGTTCGCTTTCTCAATCCGCTGTCCATATACTAGTAAGCCTCAAACAAACCCGGCCTGAAGGCCGGGTCTACACGGATGGGCCGCCCTTTCGGGGCTTCGGAGAGAGGGCGGAATGTAGAAAGAGGGCGCAGCAAGCAGCGCCCCTACATCTCCATCCGAAGGCCCGAAGGGGTAGCCCACCGGCGAAGCCGGGAGTAGACCGGCCCTTCAGGGCCGGGAGGGGTGCAGGAAAGGGGAACGATGCAGGACGACAAACTACTCACCCAATACGCGTACGACGGCTCTGAAGCCGCCTTCGGCCAGCTCGTCGCACGTCACCTCACCCTGGTCTACTCCACCTGCTTGCGCGAGACCGGATCGCCCTCCCAAGCCGAAGACGCGGCCCAGGTCGTCTTCCTGCTGCTCGCCCGCAAGGCTAAAGCACTGCGCGCCGGGCCGAGCCTGGCGGGCTGGCTCTACACGACGGCGCGGTTCTTTGCCAAAGACGTCCGCAAGCAGGAGGCCCGGCGGCGTCTGCGGGAGGAGGCTGTGATGCAGGAAGTGATGCACCGGCAGGAGCCGTTCGCCCCGGAGTGGGAGGGCATCGAGCCGCTGCTGAACGACGCTCTCTCCGCCCTAAAGCCTGGCGAGCGGGAATGCGTCCTGCTGCGCTTCATCGAGGGCCACAGCCTAGCCGAGACCGGCGCGGCCCTGGGCCTGTCCGAAGATGCCGCCCGGATGCGTGTCTCCCGTGCCGTCGAGAAAATACGCCGCCACCTGATGGCGCATGGAGCCACCGTCACCGGAGCCGTTTTGACGGGCTTCCTGACATCAGAGGCGGTGCGGCCCGTCCCGGCCCAGGCTGCCAATGTCATCACACAGGGAGCGCTTCAAGCTCTTTCTATTGGACCCACTGCGAACGTCTTGCTGCTCTCGAAAGGAGTGTATCACACCATGAAAATGACAAAAATGAAAGTCGCCGCCCTGGCCGCCGTGCTGGTGCTGGGAGGCGTGGCTGCTGTGCCGCTGGCCCGCGCTGTTAATACCCATCATAACCATGCACCCCGCTACGCCTTCTCCGGCGCGGCAAGGACGCGGGTCGGT
>JANLUQ010000735.1:0-12082 GCA_031363565.1 Armatimonadota bacterium
CGACCACTTCCCGACGGTGATGGCGGGAGGGGAGATGGCTGACCCTACCCCCGCGACAAGTCGCGACCCCTCCCTCGCAGGGAAGGGTGTGTAAAAGGGTGCCAAGGCACTTCTGGTCATTCAGCCTCCCGGTCACAGTAAGGCTCCCGACAAGAGCGATTAACCTCTGTTCACCCACCCTTCCCTCCGAGGGGAGGGTCGGTCGGGTGCAGTTGCTCCGCGCTTACGCCGGGGAGAGGATCAAACCATGACATCATTCCCCTATCTGCAAAAGACCTTCGCGCTCGACCAAGTGGACGAAATGGCGGAGGCGATCCGTGAAGACGGCTTCGCGCTTGTCCCTGGCGTGTTGGCCCCCGACGAGGTGGCGGCGCTGCGCGCGGCGACCGACCGGCTCCAGCCCTTCGGCCTGGACCACAGCAACCCGGTCGGGGACCACTACAAGTGCGTCTTCAACCGCGAACGGGTCTTTCTGGACCAGATTGATCGGCCGGGCATCGTGGACCTAGCGGAGAAGACGATGGGCGACCAGTGCCACATCATCGGCGAGACCGCCTGGCGGTCACGGTCCGGCCACGACGGCTGGGCGCCCCACGCCGATCAGGTCTGGGTCACGTTTCCCGAATCGAACTTCGCTGACCCCGAGTTCGAGCTGCCGGTCTACGTCTGCACCGCCCATTATTATCTCAGCGACATCCCCACCGAAGCACACAGCCCGACCTATGTCATCCCAGGCAGCCACAAGTCCGGGCGCGGCATCGGGTGGGGCGCGGACCCGAACCCGACCTGGCACGGCAAGTCTTTGGAGCCTGTCCTGGTTCAAGCAGGCGACGTGCTGTTCTTCCGCAGCGAGATCTGGCACTCGGGCAGCAAGAACGCTTCGGATGTGACGCGCTACCTGCTGCAAGTGCATTACGCGCACCGCTTTATCAGCCAGAAGTTCTCGCCCTGGCCCTTCCAGTATAACCCCGAGATACTAGCGGTCGCGAACGAGCGGCAGCTTCGGCTGCTGGGCAAGCACCCCGAATCGAGCTACGGCTAGGGCCGATTGGAGACGGAATGACCCCTTTCCGCAAGTTGACGAGCATCGCAGCCGTCCTGCTGGCCGCCTTCTTCCTGTGTGCCAAGCCGAGTCGGGCGGCAGACCCGTTTATCCCCGGCGCCTACCTCTGGACACAGGCCTATGACGCCGACCTCAAGGGGTCTGCGGGGCAGGGCAACGGCGACTGGGCCGCCTACAAGGCCTGGCTCGGCCCCCCGGCCCTAGCTGTCGAGTCCGACGCGGGTTGGGGGCCGGGCGACTGGTACGACTCCTCCCAGCACGTCAACTGGAACGCCCCCTGGGGGACGATGCAGCAGCGGCGGGGGGCCGCGATGCCGATCGTCATGCTCGGGATCGGCCAGATGCCCTCCGACCCCAACGGGAACGACTCCTGGGACAAAAAGCTGGCCTGGGAGAACAAGACCTGGCAGCTTGAAGCCGACAACGACCCCGCGACGATGGCCTATTTTGCCACCTACGCCCAGGAACTCGACAAGGGTTCGGGGAGCTTCGGCGCCTTCAAGGGCGTCATCATCCGCCTGGGCTATGAGTTCGACGGCGGCTGGAACCCGTTCGGCAACCTCAACGCCATGTCCAAGATGCCCGGCAACTACATCCAGGCCTGGCGCAACATCGCCAAGACCATGCGTGCCAACGACCCCAAGCACGTCATCAAGGGCTTCTGCTGGAACCCCACCGACGGTAATGTCCAGATTGACCAGTTCGCCTACTATCCGGGCGACGACTTCGTGGACTACATCGGCTTCGACGAGTACGACTTCGGCTATAACGGCGACTACAAGGTGAGCGCGGAGCAGCCCACCCAGGCCCAGCAGGATGCCGCCTGGAAGAACATGGAGCTGCCCCGGATCAACCGCTTCGCCGACCTGTCGCGGGCGCATGGCAGCAAGCCGATCATCGTCGGCGAGTGGGGCCTGTGGCAACTCAATGACAAGAGCCACCCGAGCGGCGGCGACAACCCCTCCTACATCCGCCGGATGCACGACTGGATGGCGGACCCCAAGAACCATGTCTATTTGGAGGTCTACTTCGAAACCCCTTCCGACGGTGTTTCTCAGCTCTGGCCCGGCGGGAAGAACGGCGCTTGGCGGCATGGCACGACGTTCCCAAAGTCCGCCGCCCTGTACCGGACTCTGTTCGGCAATGCTGGACCCGTCAAAAAGCCAGCGGTAAAGGCCAAGTCGGTAAAGGCTAAGCGCGCGAAAGCCAAACGGCAATGACGCTTGGAAGGAACAGGCTTTTCTTCGCCGTCGTCCTCCTGTCTTCCTATGGATGCGCCGGGTCGGCACAGGCGCAACTTGGGGGCGCAACTCCGCGAAGCATCAGGGCACACGACTTCATGGACACCTTCGGCGTCAACGTCCACCTCAGCGAGAATGGCTACCATGATGCCCAAGCCGTCGCCGACGCCATGAACCTCATCGGGTTCTCGCGGGTCCGCTGCTCCTGCGTCAGCGTATCCGAGGTCTCCGCCTGGAAGGCGCTGGCCGCCAAGTCCCGCGCCTACTTTCCAGCCGGGCTGAAGGCCGACGTTCTCGTCGGCGGCTACCTGAACGCGCCCAGTGTGACGCTGGCGAGTCAGGAAGCTCTCATTCCCCAGATCGCCGGCATGGTTGAGAGCATCGAGGGGCCGAACGAGATCAACGACTACGCCGTTGGAAACGGCGCGCATGGCCCCGGCGATCTATCCGACCGGACGAAGGACTTTGCCGCCAACTCCCTGGCCTGGGCCAAGGTGCTGTTTGACTGGCGGAAGAACACACCCACCCTGTCCAACGTCAAGCTGTTCGGCCCGACGATCGCAAGCGGTGACCCCAAAGACTATGCCGTCCTCCCGGACATTTCCCCCTTCGCAGACGCGGGCAGCGTCCACTTCTATGCCGGGAACGGACGCCAGCCTTCGGGATTCGGCGGGGGGAACTTTGCGGCGCTTTATCGCTGGTGCCGGGCATCGGCCACGCCCGGCAAAAGCCTCGCGCTCACCGAATGGGGGCAGACGACGACAGGCCGCCCCGGACAGGACGGGTGCGATGAAGCCACGCAGGCAAAATATGTCCTGAACCAAGTGTTCGACGCGGTGGCGATGGGCGCGGACCGTGCCTACGTCTATCAGCTCATGGACGACACCTCGGACGGTGATCCGACCGGCAGCGGTGGCTCGGAGTCGCACTTCGGGCTGTTTGACTATCAGTGGCGTCCGAAGCCGGCCGCGCGGGCGCTGAGGAACCTCAAGACCCTGCTGACCGACACGTCGGCCCGCTTCACGCCCAAGGTCCCAGCGTATCGTATCACCGGTGTCACCAATGTGGGGGCGGCGGGCGACTGCCTTACGGTCAGCAAGAGCGACGGCAGCACCTTCCTCGCCGTCTGGAACGAGCCGCAGATCTGGGACCCCAAGACTAATGCCGCCGTCACGCCACCCGCTGACACGGTGATGGTGGACTTCGGCGGCGACTACTCCTACAGAGTCTATGACCCCCTCGTCAAGGTGAGCGCCATCGCAGCGGGCCGTGGCAGGAACGTGAGCGTCAGTGTCGTCGGCTCGCCCATCCTGGTACAGATTACACCAACGAAGGGCCACTAATGACAGATCACATTACCGACTACCGCGCCCGCGTCATGGGCTGCTGGCTGGGCAAGGCCGTCGGCGGCACCCTGGGGATGCCCTTCGAGGGACAGGACGGGCCGCTGGATATCTCGTTCTATACCCCCATACCGACCGAGATGCTGCCCAACGACGATCTCGACTTGCAGGTGCTCTGGGCCTGCGTCCTGGACCGGGAAGACCCGGTGCGCGTGGACCGGGGCATCCTCGCCCGCGCCTGGCGCGAGAACTGCGGCTTCCCATGGGACGAGTACGGCGTGGCCAAGCGCAACCTGGCCGAAGGGATCGCGCCGCCGCTTTCGGGGTCGTTCGACAACTGGTTCACGCGCGGTATGGGCGCGGCCATCCGCTCCGAGGTTTGGGCCTGCCTCGCTCCTGGCGACCCGGTTTTGGCATCGAAGTACGCTTATGAAGACGCCTGCGTGGACCATGCGGACGAGGGGATCTGGGCGGAAGTCTTCTTCGCCGCCCTCCAAAGCGCCGCTTTCGTCCAGTCCGACCAGGACGCCCTTTTGGACGGTGCCGAGGCCGCCCTGCCCATCGGCAGCGAGGTCCGCCGGGCCGTCGCCGACACCCGGCTCTGGTGGCGCGAGTCGCGCGACTGGCGAGCGGTCCGTGAAAAGGTCCTGGCGCATTACGGCCACGAGAACTTCACCGACATCGTGATGAACGTCGCCTTCACCGTCCTGGGCTGGCAAGCCGGGGAGGGCGACTTTGGCCGGGCCATCTGCATCGCCAACAACTGCGGCAAGGACACCGACTGCACGGCGGCGACAGTGGGCGCGCTGATGGGGATATTGGACCCGCACGGCATCCCGAACCGCTGGCTTGCCCCCATCGGGCGCGACCTGGTCCTCAGCCCCGAGATCGTCGGCATCACGGCCCCTAAAACTTTGGACGGCCTGACGGACCTGATACTCAGCCTGCGGGAGCGGCTGAACGGACACGCCCCGGAGGCAGCGGAGAATAGGCCGGGGCTGAAGCCGCCGCCGGACCTGATTGTCGAGTCCGGTTTTCTGGAGGCCTTGCCGGATCCCGGTTCGCCCGCCCCGGATATGCCGCCGGGCCACGCACCATTGGCGCTTCCCGGCACCTTCGCCACGCTGCCCGCCGATGCTTTCCAGGGCGAGGTCTTGCTGCTGCGCTACACGTTCCTTCTTGACCATGTCCAGGACGTGCGCGTCTTGTTCAACACGCGCGAGGCCTGCCGGGTCTGGGTGGACGGCCTGTATGCCTTTGGGCGCGAGGGCGGTCAAATGGCCCCCTCTCTGCACCGGGTCCCGCCGGGCCAGGCGGCGAACCTGACACTGGCCGCCGGGGAACACGTCCTGCACGCAGCCCTGCACCGCCCATCGGGAGGCCGGGGTGCGGAGTGGGTCGTGGCCGTCGGCGATGCCCGCACCAACCAGTGGCTCCCCGGCGTCCTCCGCCGCACAGCCTTGGAGGACAGCTTATGATTGATCTGACTGGAAAGCACATCTTCATCGCCGGCGGCAGCCGGGGCATCGGCGCGGCGGCGGCCTCTTGGGCCGCGGCGGCGGGCGCGGCCGTTTCGGTGAACTATCTGCGCGATGAGAAAGCAGCCGCCGGAGTGGTCGCAGACGTGGAAGCGGCGGGCGGTAGGGGGTTTGCCGTGCAGGCCGATGTGGCCGAGGATGGCGCGATAGATAGGGCCGTGGACGCCGCCGCCCGGCGCCTGGGGCCGCTGCACGGGATGGTCGTCTCGGCGGGCATCTTCGAGGGGGCGTCTCTGCAGGACATGACGGCGGAGTTTTGGGACCGGACCATGGCGATCAATCTGCGCGGGACGTTCCTCGCTGTCCGTGCCGCCGCCCGCCATCTCCGCCTCAGTGGGAATGGAGGCAGCATCGTCCTCTACACCTCCACAGCGGGCCAGCGCGGCAGCGCGGACTACTCGGCCTATGCCACCTCCAAGGGCGCGCAGATCGTCTTCATGCGCTCGATGGCGAAGGAACTGGCCGGGGACAAAATCCGCGTCAACTGCATCGCCCCAGCCTGGACCGAGACGGACATGGCCGCGCCCAGCCTGGACGCCCTGGGGCGGGGCGAGGTGGCGGCGGGCTTCCCTCTGGGCCGCATCGGGCGACCCGGCGATGTTGCCGGCGCGACCTGTTTTCTGCTCAGTGGCCTGGCCGAGTTCATCACCGGCACGACGATGACGGTGGACGGCGGAATGGACATGCGGGGATGATCCTCTCCCCGCGACAAGTCGCGACCCTCCCCTCAGAGGGATCTGATCCTCTCCCCGGCACAAGTGCCGACCCTCCCCTCAGAGGGAAGGGTGGGTCAAAGGGGGTTTGACGCTCTCATCGGAAGCCTTCCGGTCACGGCGGGCCCCAAAACACCAATTAACCCCCTTTCACCCACCCTTCCCTCTGAGGGGAGGGTCGGCACTTGTGCCGGGGAGAGGATCGCCTCCCAGTGCCTGCGCTTCGATTCGGCGGCTGATATCGCCCAGCGCCTGGAGCTGCGGCAGGGTCAGCGGCTTGTGTGATTTGACGCCGGGGTGGGTGGGCGCGGTCTCGCGCAGAAACTCCTCCAAGGCGTCCCGCAGGACGGCCTGCTCCGGCGTGGGCGCATCCGGCAGGCGCAGGGCCAGCCAGTCGCGCAGGCCGCGCAGGTCCGTCGCGACCTGCGCGGCAGGCGGCAGCAGGCTGGACATTTCGTGCGCGGCGGCGGTCTGCGCCAGCGCGACGATCTCGCCCTCGCCGTACCAGACCTGCCCCGACCGCGCCGGCCGGGGCGCATCCAGCCAGGGACGCAGGGCGGGATCTTCCGGCAGAGACGACAGCGTTTGGAACTCGTCCAGGGCGGACAGCGCACGGGCCGCCTCCCGGTTGAACAGCAGCAGAGGCCGTGCTTCATCCGAGATCGGCAGCGGCCCGGCCAGCCGCCGGGCCGCCTTCTCGACCGGGGCCAGCGCGGACGGCGGCGCGTCCAGGGCGCGCATCAGGGCCAGGGCGCGCGCGACCTGCTCCCCCGCCATCTTCCGGTTCCGCTCCGCTACCGGCGCAAGCTTCGCCAATTTCCCCACCTGCGCGAGCCGGCTGCGTGTCCGCGCCACCTCGGTCGCCGCTTTCGCAAGCTCGGCATAGGCGAAGGCGCCGCGCGACAGCGCCAGCCCCAGCGCGAAGAACCGCCGGTCATCCGGCTCCATCTGGAGTGTACCGACCGGGGGACTGCCGAGGGGTGGGGCGGGGGGGACTGCCTCCCGGCTCTGCGCCGAAACCTTCCACGCCGAGACGGGCAGGGCGAGCAGGAGCAGGAACGCCAGCAGCAGGCACGGTTTCATGGCGTCATTCTACCCGACTCCGAGGGGATCGCGCGGGGTCGCATCAAGCGCCGTCTGGGGCGCAGGGAGGCATCCGGCATCGCCAGGTGGTATAACAAGACTATCGGGACAGATCTGATGCGCCAAGCCGACCGAAAGGAGTGCTTTCTTGTCTCCGTTACCTGCACTGCCGACCGGAATCGTCACCTTCCTTTTCACGGACATCGAGGGCAGCACTAAGCTCTGGGAGCGTCAGCCGGACGCCATGCGTCACGCGCTCGCCCGCCATGACGGGCTGCTGCGCGCGGCCATCGGGCGGCACGGCGGGCATGTCTTCAAGACCATCGGGGATGCTTTCTGCGCCGCCTTCGCCACTGCCCCGGATGCCCTGGCAGCGGCGCGGGACGCACAGCAAGACCTGGGTGCGGCCCCCTGGGAAACGGACGCGCCGCTGCGCGTGCGGATGGCGCTGTATACTGGCGCGGCGGAGAATCGGGACGGTGATTACTTCGGTCAGCCCCTGAACCGCACGGCCCGCCTGCTGTCGGCAGGGCACGGCGGACAGGTCTTGCTGTCGCTGACGGCCCAGGAGCTGACGCGCGACGACCTTCCGCCGACCGCCGATCTGGTGGATCTGGGCGAGCACCGCCTCAAGGACCTGGGGCGGCCCGAGCGCATCTTCCAGCTCCTCGCGCCCGGTCTGGCCCGCGACTTCCCGCCGCTCCGGTCACTGAACAACCCCAGCCTGCTCAACAACCTGCCCCAGCAGATCTCCAGCTTCATCGGGCGGGCGGACGAGATCGCCCAGGTCGAGACGCTCTTGGGCAAAACGCGCCTGCTGACGCTGACCGGCATGGGCGGGACCGGCAAGACCCGGCTCGCCCTCCAGGCCGCCGCGAACATGCTGAACGAGGAAGGGGACGGCGTCTGGCTTGTAGAGCTTGCGCCGCTGGCCGACCCCGCCCTTGTCCCGCAGGCCGTCGCCCAGGCCTTGGGCATTCGCGAGGAGGCAGGAACGCCCATGGGCAGGACTCTGGTCCAGGCGCTGCGTGAGAAACGCCTGCTCCTGGTACTCGATAACTGCGAGCATGTCCTGGACGCCTGCGCATCCCTCGTCTCCGACCTGCTGCGCGCCTGCCCACAGGTGCATGTCCTCGCCAGCAGCCGCGAGGCGCTCGGCATCGCGGGCGAGCAGACCTTCCGGGTGCCCAGCCTCTCGCTGCCCAGTCCGACGAGGCCGCAGACGGCGGGGGAGGTCGTCGGTTATGAGGCGGTGCGGCTGTTTGCCGAGCGCGCCTGCCAGGTCCAGCCGTCCTTCGCCATCACGGACGAGAACGCGCCCGCCGTCGCCGCCGTCTGCCGGCGCTTGGACGGCATCCCCCTTGCCCTGGAGCTTGCGGCCGCGCGCGTCCGCTCGCTGGCCGTCGAGGAGATCAATACCCGTCTGGGTAGCCGGTTCCGACTGCTTACCGGCGGGCCGCGAACGGCCCTGCCGCGCCAGCAAACTTTGCGGGCATTGATTGACTGGAGCTATGACCTCCTCCTTGCCCCGGA
Source organism: Armatimonadota bacterium (assembly GCA_031363565.1). Lineage (GTDB taxonomy): Bacteria > Armatimonadota > Armatimonadia > Armatimonadales > Capsulimonadaceae > JANXMY01. The sequence goes on from JANLUQ010000735.1 coordinate 8,515, forward strand.
GAAAACAGTCCTCGCCCGCCTATCCGTATTCGCGGGGGACTGGAGCCTGGAGTCAGCCGAGGCCGTTTGTGCGGGCGACGAAGTCGAAGAGTGGGAAGTGCTGGACCTGGTGACCGCCCTGGCAGACAAGAGCCTACTGGTCGTGGAGCAGCGGGAGGAGCGGATGCGCTACCGCCTGCTGGAAACCGTGCGCCAGTATGCCGCCGACCGCCTGCTGGAAAGTGGGGGGAGCGCGGCGGCACGGGGCCGCCACCGCGCCCATTTCCTTGGTCTGGCCGAGGAAGCCGATGCCGGGACGCGCGGGCCGGAGCAGGGAGCATGGCTGGACCGTCTCGAAACCGAGCATGACAACCTGCGGGCCGCCCTGGATTGGTGCCGGGAGGATGCGGAAGGGGCGGAGGCGGGCCTGCGTTTGGCGAAAGCGATGTATCGGTTCTGGCGCGTGCGCGGCTATCTTGCGGAGGGACGAGAGCGGCTAGCAGAGGCGGTGGGACATCCGGGCGCACGCGAATACCCATTGAAACGGGCCTCCGCCCTCCGGTTCGCATCCGGGCTGGAGCAGGTTCAGGGGAACCTCTCCACCGCCCGCACACTGGCCGAGGAGGCGCTGGCGCTATTTGAGTCGACGGAGGACGCGCGGGGCGGGGCAGGCGTTCTGCTGACGCTGGGGAACGTGGCCTTGATGCAGGGCGATCTGGCCGGGGCACAGGCTTATTACGAGCGTGGACTGCCGCTCTACCGCCGGTTCGGCGAGCGGGACGGCATCGCGCGGGCCTTGACTAATCTGGGGGTCGTCATGCAGGCCCAGGGCGACCTGACGGGGGCGGTGACGGTCTGCGAGGAGAGCCTGGCCTTTTTCCGGGAACGGGGCGACTCGGAAAGTGCGGCACGGGTCCTGGGAAGCCTGGGGGAGATCGCCTACACGCGGGGCGAGGACGCCGAAGCGCGGGTGCGGCTGGAAGAGGCCCTGACCTTGTTCCATCAGATCGGGGCGCGGAACGGGACCCTCGTCGGGTATTTATGCCTTCTGGGAGCAGTGTCGCTGCGGCAGGGGCGCATGGCGGAGGCCCGGACACGGATGGCGGAGGGGCTGGCTCTGGCCGGAGAGATCGGGGACGGCTGGTATGGGGTGGATGCCCTGGAGGCATGGGCGAAGCTATGTCTGGCCGCGAATCAGGCCGCGCGGGCTGCGCGGCTGCTGGGGGCGGCGGCACGGACGCGCCGGACTTTGGGAATGCCCAAAGATGATGCATCTCGGGCCGCACTGGAAGCGGACATCCAGGCCGCGAAGGACGCGCTGGGCGAGCCGGCGTTCGGCGCGGCATGGGCCGAAGGCGAAAGGCTGGACTGGGAGCAGGCCATGAAGCGCGCCCTTGCGGACGGGTAGCAAGGAAGCACCAATTTTTGTGAGACCTCTTTTCAGGAAGCATCGAGGTTGGCATGGATTGTGCTGTAAAGACTACTAGGTGCCTGGTCTTTGCCTGAGCCGAAACCGCGCCGCCTTTTCCGAAAAAGTTTTTCGGTGCTACTGGAAAGGAAACCGCCCGATGTCATCCACTACTCTTAGGAATTTCTGCACTGCTTTTAGGAATTTCCGCCAGGCCGGGGTCTTTCTAACACTCACGTCGCTCTTGCTGCCCTCCGCCGCTCAGGCGCAGACGCAGCCGGTTGACCCGTCCGCCGGACTGCCGACGATCAACGCCTCGTTCGACCACACCAGCATCATCGCCGTTGCCGGGACTTTATTCGACTTCAATTATTACGACTTCAGCATCACGGGGTTCAAGAACGTCGGGGCGAACAACAGCGTCTATGCGATCTTCAGCTTCAGCAACTCCACTTTGGAAGAGCAGTCCGGCGTGGTCGGCGTCGCCACCTCCTACCTGCCGACGGGCTGGACCTTCGACGACAGGCGCGACTTTGACATCTCGACGGGCCTCATCGGCATCCTGCCCGATGATCCCCAGTTCGGCCTGATCTTCATCCAGGGACTGAATACGACCCCGATTGACCCCACCGGCGCCCCTTTCAAGGTATTTCACCAGGTGAGCGGCGTGGACCCGTTCACGCTGAACGGGACACCCCTCACTGTGCAGGTGAACGCCCCCGTCCCTGAAGCCTCGACCACGGTCTCCCTCAGCCTGCTGCTCCTGCTGGGCCTGGGAGGCGTCTCGGTCGCCGCCCATCGGCAGAAACGTGCACGGAAGGCATCGGCCCCCACGCTCTAGCTCTTGCCGTGATGCCGGGCCTTCCATTTTAGGAAGGCCCGGCGTTTTTGTGCCGCCTTTGCGTCGGCAGCAGGACATTCAGGCCATCATGGGGAACTGTCCCGGCACTCACCCGCCGAAAGGTCAACCCCAATGAAGCCACCGACACTGCTGTCATTGATACTCCTCGCGCTCCTATTTACCGCGCCTGCTCTGGCCGGCCCGCTGGCCCTCTACATCTCCCCACAGGGTCACGACTCCGCACTGGGCGGCAAAGCCTCACCTCTGGCGACACTGGCTGGGGCGCGGGACCGGCTCCGCATCCTCAAGCGAGTCGGCAAAGTTCCCAAAGAGGGCGTCACGGTCTGGCTTCGCGCCGGGACATACTTTCAGCGCGAGACGTTTGCCCTTACCGCCGCCGATGACGTCTCGCCGGCACCAGTCACTTACGCCGCCTATTCCGGCGAGGCGGTCCGGCTGACCGGCGGGCGGGAGGTGGCGGGATGGAAGCCGGTCACGGATGCCTCGATCCTGGGCCGGCTTGACCCTGCCGCACGCGGCCATGTCTTACAAACCGATCTGAAGGCGCAGGGCATCACGGACTACGGGCAGATGACCCCGCGTGGCTTCGGCAGCCCCGTCACGCCCGCCGGTCTGGAGTTGTTCTTCGCGGACGTCCCTATGACCCTGGCGCGCTGGCCCAATGTCGGCCAGTGGGCGCACATCGCCGGGACGACGACGGACCAGGCCGCCGATCACTTCGCCTATGCAGGCGACCGGCCCGAACGCTGGGCGAAGGCCGAGGACGCCTGGGTGTATGGCTACTGGAAATTCGATTGGGCCGACAGCTACACGAAGATCACAGGCATTAACGCCGAACACCACTGGGTCGCGACGGCCCCGGCCACTGGTCTGCTTTCCTACACGCTTGGGCACCGCTGGTACGCCTTGAACCTCCTGGAAGAGCTGGACACGCCGGGCGAATGGTATCTGGACAGGAGAGCGGGTATCCTTTACTTCTGGCCGCCCTCCGACATCCGTCGAGGCCATCCGACCGTCTCCTTGACCCGCGATCTGGTTCGACTGGACGGTGTTTCGCACGTCACCCTACGCGGGCTGACATTGGAAGCGTGCCGGGGTGATGCCATCACGATCCGTGGTGGAACACACAATTTGATTGATGAATGCTCTGTCCTGAGTGCGGGCAACCGGGGCGCAACCATTGCGGACACAACAGACAGCGGCGTGCGCGGTGGGGAGATCACCGGCACCGGCGAGGGCGGCGTATCGCTGGACGGTGGGGACCGCAAAACGCTGGTGCCGGGGCGCAACTTTGTCGTCAACTGCCGTATCCACGACTA
>JANLUQ010000032.1:0-8519 GCA_031363565.1 Armatimonadota bacterium
CGATGCGGTGCAGCGGTAGGCCCTTGAGGGCGTTACGGGGCACCACTTCGCCGATCACATAACTGGACTTGCCGTCGAAACGCTCGAGCGCCGCCGCCGTCACCGTAATTGGCACGGTGACGTAGCGGTTGGTGCCGGTGCCCCCGAACGGATTGGCGGCGTAGGTGGTCGCGTAGTAGTTGCCAGACCCGAACAGATACGCGCCCGACAGCGACAGGTCGTAGGGCAGCTTCCAGATGCCGTTGAATCGCAACGTGTGGCGCTGAAACTCCGTTGAGCGCGCCCATTCGGCATCGGGGTCGAAGACGGTGATGTCGGCGGCAGCACCCACTGAAAGCGTTCCGGCGGGGACGCCTAAAATCTGCGCAGGCACGAGCGACATCTTTTCCACCATCTGCGAGAGCGTCAGAACGCCCGGCTTGACGAGGTGTGTCACGACCAGGCCGAGCGATGTTTCCAGGCCGAGCATTCCGAAGGTGGCGCGGGCGAACTCCTGCTCCTTCTCGTGCGGCGCATGCGGCGCATGGTCGGTGGCGATAGCATCAATCGTGCCGTCGCGCAGGCCCTCGATGATGGCCTCCTGGTCGGCTTTGGTCCGCAGCGGCGGCGACATCTTGGCGTTCGTATCGTACCCCAAACACGCCTCATCGGTGAGGGCGACGTATTGCGGGCAAGTCTCGCAGGTGATCGGGGCGCCGAAGCTCTTGGCATGGCGGATGATCTCGACACTCTCCTTGGTGCTGACATGCAGGATGTGCAGGCGGCAGCCGGTCGTCATGGCGAGCAGGATGTTCCGGGCTGTGCCGACGTTCTCAGCAGCGCGCGGGATGCCTTTGAGGCCCAGCACGGTCGAGACGTAGCCCTCGCTCATTACGCCGTCCCCGGTCAGGTCCTTGTCCTCACAGTGGGCCATGTAGGGCAGATCGAGCATCGAGCAGTATTCCATCGCCCGCCTCATGAAGCCGCTGTTATGGACGGGATAAGCGTCATCGCCGATGCCGACCGCACCAGCGTCCTTCAGGTCCGCCATCTCGCTGAGTTCGGTGTTTTCCAGTCCCTTGCTGACAGCGGCGACGACGTGAACGCGCGCCGAGGCGCTGGCAGCCTGGGCGAGGATGTCCCGGACGATACCCGCCTGATCAATCGGTGGGGCTGTGTTCGGCTGGCAGGCGATAGCGGTGAATCCGCCGTTCGCCGCCGCCGCCGTGCCCGAGGCGACATCTTCCTTGTATTCCTGACCCGGCACGCGCAGGTGGACATGCATGTCAATCAGGCCCGGCGCGACGACCTGGCCGGTGCAGTCTATGACCGATGTGTCCGGCCCGGCGTCCAGGCCCGGCCCAATCTGGGCGATCAGGCCGTCCGCACCGATGAGTACATCGACCACTCCGTCGCGGCCATTCGATGGGTCAATCACCCGTCCGTTTTTTAGTAAGTAGTTTGTCATAACGTCGTTCGCAGGCTCGCCGCGCTGTTTAGATGTCTTCCTGCCGCCCGAACCGCTCCAGGATGAGGGCCATGAAGCCATAGGCCAGGACTAGGTCCAGGAGGACGAACAAGAGCCAGCCGCTCAAGATGTTGCTGCCAGGCCCGCATCCGAGGCCCAGATCGGGCTTGTCAATCCCGTTGATGTCGGGATACGTCGTTTCGTACTTCACATGGATCATCTGACCGGCCTGGATACCACTCTTTAGGGGGCTGTCCATGTCCCCCCAAGTTGCAGCATCCACTTTGATCTGGGCATTATAGAGCTGCTTCGGCCCAGACGGGGGCAGTCCACGCGGGGCGGCGGCGGGGGCCTTGAATTTATAGTCCAGCAAGTAGATGTGGTCGCCGGTCTTGAACGGATTGACGGTCGGCGCGACCTCTTTCTTCGTGATAACCCCGTAGGCGCTCCCGGTCGCCTTGGCGTAGGCCACGAACGGCGGCAGGAACTTGGACTGCGGGATGCCTGCGAACGGCAGGATCAGGACCAACAAAACCGTGGCGATGAACAGCCCTCCAAGATAACGCAGGACACGGTTGACGCTCAATCATTCACTCCTTGGGGGGCGGTCAGGCGACCGATGCCGTCGCCCCCATCAGCCAAAACAGGACGGCCATGCGTACCGCCACACCGTTCGTCACCTGGTCGGTGATGACAGCGATGTCATCATCAGCCAGGGCGGAGGCGATCTCGACGCCCCGGTTCATCGGGCCGGGGTGCAGTATGGTCACATCTGGGGCGGCGTCTTTCAGCTTCGCCTTGCTGATGCCGAACAGCCGGGCGTACTCGCGGACGGACGGAAAGAAGGCCGAGTCCTGACGCTCCAGCTGGATTCGCAGGATGTTGACGACATCCACGCCGCGCAGTCCGGCCTCCAGGTTCGTGAACACCTCGACGGGCAATCGGTCGGCGTCGGCGGGCAGCAATGTCGGCGGGCCGACGAGCCGGATGTTCGCGCCCATCGCGTGCAGGCCCCAGATATTGGAGCGGGCGACCCGGCTGTGCAGGACATCCCCGACGATGGCGACGGTCAGGCCCTCAATCCGGCCTTTTACCTGCCGGATGGTCAGCAGATCGAGCAGGCCCTGTGTGGGGTGCTCATGCGTCCCGTCCCCGGCGTTGATGACGGGCTTGGTCGGGACGTATTTGGCGGCGAGGTGGGCCGCGCCGCTGAATGGGTGGCGGATGACGAAGGCGTCTATGCCTATCGCATCCAGGGTCAGCATGGTGTCTTTCAGCGATTCGCCCTTGATCGCGCTGCTCGTGGTCCCAGCGAGGCTGTAGGTGTCCGCCGACATGATCTTGGCGGCGGCCTCGAAGGATGTCCGGGTGCGCGTGCTCGGCTCGAAGAAGAGGGTCGCCACAGACTTGCCGCGCAGGGTCGGCACCTTTTTGACGGGCCGTGCAACGATCTCCCGGAACGACTGGGCCGTGTCAAGGAGATAAGTGATCTCCTCAACAGTCAAGCTTTGCAGGTCCAGCAGGTCTTTGCGCCTCAAGACCCCACCCCTTCTGCGTCCTTCCCAGCTTCTTTACGAATGACCACTTTGTCCTCCCCGTCCAGCTCACTCAGAAAGACCTTAACGAACTCGCGGCGGCCCGTGGGCAGGTTCTTCCCGACATAATCGGGCCGGATGGGCAGCTCACGGTGGCCTCGGTCTATCAGCACGGCAAGCTGCGTGACGGCGGGGCGGCCCAGGTCTACAAGTGCGCCCAGGGCGGCGCGGACGGTGCGGCCCGTAAAGGCGACATCGTCTACCAGGACCAGCCGCTTACCCTCGATGTCAAAGGGAATCTGCGTCGTCCCGACTTTGGGCTGGTAAGTGCGGAAATCATCGCGGTAGAGGGAAATATCGAGATCGCCCACGGGAACCGGTGTGCCCTCGATGCGCGCGATGGCTTCGGCGAGGCGGCGGGCCAGCGGGGCACCTTTGCGGAGGATACCGACGATGGCGAGGTCCCGAACGCCCCGATTCTTTTCCAGGATCTCATGGGCGATGCGAGTCCACGCGCGCCGCATCTCATCGGCGTCCATGATGACGGCAGCATTAAGGTTCACGAGTTCAGTGTCGGAGGGCATAGGTCGCCTTGGGAGCAGTTTCAGAGAGAAATTCCTAGGGCGGGCGGAAAGGGGGCGCAACAGGGCAGGGTCGCCTGGGAGGAGCTTTGAAGGAGCTTCAGTGCGACGCCTGGACATGTGGGACGCTGCCTTCCCCGCCTCGCAGGACGGGATTAAAGGTCACGAGATCACGCAAAACGATCTGAGAGCATTATAGCGCGAGAGGGCGGGGCATGTCAAGGGACAAAAGTCAAAGTGACAGAGAAAAAGCGGGGACACGTCTCATGTCCCCGCTTTTGCGGTTTCTGTCAGTTGGGCGTCGCTGCGGTGGCTCCACCACTCGCTGGAGCACTTGTTGCGGGGGCTGTACTTGCTGGGGCACCGCCCGCTGGAGCGACGGCAGGAGGTCCAGTCTGCGACCGCATCCCCGAGCCGGCACCGGGGGCTGGCGGTGGTGTAGCCGGCGCTGTAGTATCATCATGGCTGCATCCGGCTAGTAGGGCCGTCCCGAAAGCGGCAGCGGCACAGAGCACGATGCTACGCTTTGTCTTTTTCGTCAACAGTGTCTCCTTCCGTCTATGATAGAAATGGTCTCAGAGTTTCTCGCCGATGAGAACGCCAATCGTCAGCACCGGCGGGAAAAGTAAAGATTAGAATGAAGATCAGTCAGTCGAGTCCATCTCAGGCCGGAAGAGCCACCAGTGACAATAGTCATCCTGGATGTTGTTGGGGGCACCGCTGGGATCATAGCCGATGTAGGTATCGCTGCGGTAGTCGCCGGAGTGCCTCACCCACTTGACGTGTCCATCGGCATAGGTGACGTTGTCACCACCGTTGTGAACCATCGCTGAGAACTGCGAGCCATAGGGAATCGCCGGCACATACCAGTCGTCCTTTGCCCCGTTACCCGTCGCACAGGCTGTCGAGTTCGGGTCGGGCTTCGCCTGGTAGACGCAGGGCGATTTGGGATCGGGGCAGTCCAGCACTGGGAACGCTAGACTTTGGCCAGCATAGTTCGATATCCCATTGCTGTTTGTGAGCATGATGAGGATCGCCGGTGAATGGATGGAGGCGAGGTTCAGCGCACCAAGGTTCCCGTTCAGGGCATAGGACATATCCGCCCACTTTGCCTTGGGGGCCGCATAGGCGGCTGCAAGACTCGCGACCCGATATTCTGTGGTGTCAGGGCAGGTGTACACATCGTAGCTCTTGATGAAGGGCTGGACCGCGTTTGACCAGTTGGCATCACGAAGGGCGTAGTTGCCGGGCCGCCAACCCGACGGCGTGCCAAAGCTTGAGTTATAGGCCCAAGTCTGATTCCCCGTATTGTAAGGGGCGCACTGCGGGAAAAGCTCATCAGAATCCTGAAGATACTGGATGATGCCCAGGCCGACCTGCTTCATGTTGGACTGGCAAGAGGCGCGGCGGGCGTTCTCTCGGACCTTCTGGAAGACCGGGAAGAGAATAGCGGCGAGGATCGCGATGATGGCGATGACGACGAGCAGCTCGATCAGGGTGAAACCCTTGGTAGATCGAACCGGCCTGCGGGAATAATTCGACATGATGAGTTCCTTTCTGCGGGCGGGGTATCAGAATACCCTCAGATTGGCGAGCGCTTCCACAAACGCGCCAAATTTCCAGAGGTAAATCACTGGAAAGCTGTTGCCTGACAATGTCGCTTCGTTGCGGGAGAGAGAATGAAAACGGCACCATATTCCAAAAGATAGAGGCGGACTACGGCGGGACACCGCGAGGCGCGGCGGGAAGCGACGGTGCTTTGGATTAGTGAATAGTGTACCCACACTTTGCTCAAAATACACGATGCCGGCTCGATTAAATAACGTTTTTTTGTCAGCGTCGCCAATCGGGGTGATAAAAACCCGTGGCCTGAGAAGCGTGAGATGTCCAAGCAGGTCCATTCGGGCTTTCGAATGGCGGATGGCATCCGACGGACACTTCGGCTATCTGTGCAGCGTGGGGCATCCATTCCTTCCACAGCGCGTCAAGGAGGCAAAAAAGACCCAGAGGCGGCTGCCTCCAGGTCTTTTTCGTTTCCAGTGCCGGTCACATGTCGGCGGTCAGAGGATCGCGGATGAGGAGCGGTAGAACAGGCCCGGCAGCACTTCATCGTCGTCCTGGTAGTACTGCATGTAGCCAAGCGAGATCTGCTTCCTTTTGGAGAGGCAGGCAGTACGTCGGGCGTTCTCTCGGACGCTTTGGAAGACGGGGAAGAGAATGGCGGCGAGGATCGCGATGATGGCGATGACGACGAGCAGCTCGATCAGCGTGAAGCCCTTGGCAGATCGAAGCTGCATAGGGATGGGCTGAAAACAGGGGCGCTGAGACACAATGCTTTCCTTTCAACGGGCAGCGACAGAGACTGACAGACGGAGCAGGCGCTTCTACGCACCGACTGAGCTTCCGAAGCGGGTGCATGGAGAGCTATCGCCTGAGACGGTGGCTTCGTTGCGAGCGAGTGGAAAATCGGGGCAAAAACGGATTTTTGCGGAGTTGTCAGCTAGTCTCAGGGTAGTCCCATGACCGGCCCCCGCAGCACGGAAAGCGAGAATGGCGGGAGTGTCACCATGTCGCCGCGATGAGCGCAATGGGCCGGCGGCAGGTTCAGGGCAGGGTAGCCATAAGCCTTGTTTGAGTGCCAAACGTACTGAGCCGAAGAATATTGGTACAGGTCTGCCGGTCCTGAGAAGGAGACGGGAGCCAGACCCCGGCCCCGCTGGAACCGGACCATGACCGGGTGTGCCCGCTTCGGGTCCTTGTTCAGCAGCAGCACAGCCCATTGTCCGTCCGGTCGGTGGAGTGCGTATGCCGTCACCAGGGGCAAGCCCAGGCGGCCTCGCACGCTGGAAGTCGCCCGGTAGACCGCCTGCGGCCGATCTGTGTCCGGCTGTGCCCACTGCCGCGTCAGAAGCCGGGCGGCATGATAGGCGGCGAGAGGCCGGGGAGGACGGTCGCCGTCTGACAGCAGAAGCGCAAGATTGCCCCAGGTCGGGCAGTCCTCGACCTCGTGAATAGGCACATTCGGCTCGCAGCCATACAGGTAGGCCGCCGAGCCGCCCAGCGTCAAGAACTGGGCGGCGGTCTCGGCGTCCAGCAGGGCGCCCGGCCAGGTCATCTCGGCCTCACCCGCGAAGGCGGAGTAGCCGTACTCGGTGATGAGCCAGGGAATGCGGCGGGACAGGCCCTCCTGCTGAAGCCGGGCGAGCGCGTTTTCCAGCAGATTTGGGGCAAGCGCAAGCTGCGGGGCAGGCGGCGCGCAAACATTGTCGAATGGATACCACTCGAACGAGAAGAAGTTGAAGTCGGCCAGCCGCCCCCGGCGCTTCAGGTAGCCCAGGAAGCGATGCAGCCAGGAGCGGTCGCCACGCGCATCCGGCCAAGCCACCCAGCCGTCAATCGCCGTTTGGAAGCTCGGCCCACCCAGGGCGAGCGTCGGGTCCACTAAGTGCAGCGCGTCCGCCCATTGCAGGTAGAGCGCCCCATAGTCTTCCGGCGTCACATACTGCCCATCCGGCTCCTCGCCAAGCTCTATCCGCGTCACCGGGTAGCCACGGGCACGCAGGAACCGAAGCTCGGCGGCGGCATTGCCGGGCGTATCGTAGAGGACGCCCGCCGGCATGAGGACAGGGAGGCCATTCGTCAGGCCGGACCCGAAGACGCGGTCGAAGCCGGGCTGCTCGACATTCGGGTCACGGCCAACGGCCTGATGCCACGGGTCGGTGGAGGAGACGTAGACCGGCGTCTGATGCCTGCCGTCCGGCGTGTGGCGGACGAGGTCATGGAACCCGCGCCGATCTTGTGTTCCCAGTCCGATCTCACGAATGGCGTAGCCCAGCCTGTCCCGGATGTCGCCCGCACCGACCGGGGCACCGCCGCTCCGGGTCATCCAGACGCGGACGAACCGAACGGAACGGGGCACAGCGGCCAGACGCAGACGGGCAAGGCCGCCGTGCCCGTCTGTTTGTGTCCCCTGCGGGAAGACTCTCCATAACCCACTCTCGCTATAGGTATCATCAATGCTGCGCGCGTCCTCTCCGCCGCTGTCACCGTCCCAATACTGTATTTGGTACTCGGTCGCATAGGGGGTCCCCCAGGAGATTTGGGCGGCGTTGACAGCCTGCGCCCGGCCCAGGTCAATCAGCACCCATTGTGGATGTCTCGCATTATCTTCCCCGGTGAAATGCCGGTCCAGATAAGGATTGCTCTTCCAGAACGTCCGCGCGTTCCCATCGTCGAGGCGCGAATAACCGTCGTTGTTGGCCTGGTCAATCGTGCTGCCGCGCCGGGGAAGCCGGTAGCCGTAGCAGACCGAGATCGGTGCCCCAGCATTCGCCTCCGAGGCCCAGTAGCCCTGCGCCTTTCCAGGTTCGCTCCACTGCCCTTGCGGGTTCCAGTGCCAGGCTTCGACGCCCAGCTCAGTCCGCAGCCGGTACGTCAGCGCCCCCAGCCCTGCCGACCGCATGGCCCGTAGGTTGGTCGGTGTATAGACTTTGGCGATGCTGCCATGCCCCAGCCCATCTACCCCCGCACCGAGCGCCTGCGCCGCGACAAAGGTGTTGGCAGGCTTGGACGTGACATGAACGGTGATGATTCCGTCCGGCGCGTTGGTGGATTGGGCGACTGAGGCGTGTAGGAAAGCCATGCCGATAAACACAGCGAGCGCGGCGACTCGGAGCAAGTTCGCGGGCTTCAAGCCAGCACCCGTTGCTCGATGATGGTCTTGGTGTTGTGGTGTGCCTCGATCCGCTTGAACGCGCACGCCAGTGGGTTTCGGAACTCGTCTCGGGTGTTTCCTGAACGAATGTAGGTCTGATGGATTTGAAACAACGGTGCTTGGCCCTTTTTGGAGCGAGGAGGTTCTGATTTAAGAGCTGATGGTACGCGCGCCCTGCCCTGAAGCCCCGCCGTTCACGGCGGGACTGCGTGACATCAGTGATTAAGAGCATCTTACCGATT
>JANLUQ010000038.1:0-3347 GCA_031363565.1 Armatimonadota bacterium
GGGTCTTCGGTCAGCGCGAGTGCGGCTTCGAGCGAGATCTCGTATTCTTCCCACAGCCGCGTCGCCAGGGTGTCCCGCTGGACCTGCAAACGCGCCTCGCGGACCTCGTTCTTGTGGACGGCGTCCAGGGCGGCGGCGCGCACCTCGCCTAAGGAGCGCATCAGGGCGTTGGCATCGTAGGACTCTTGCAGGAGTTTCTGCCGCGCCGCCGCCTGCGCCTCCAGGGCGGCCTGGGCGTCATCACGGGCCGCACGGGCGCGGACGACTTCCCCCTCGCGCGCCTCAGCCTGGGCAACCAGCGCTTCTAGCTCTTCTCCCGCCGTCTCAGCCTGTCGTGCTCGGCGCTCTTCTTGGAGATGCAGGCCGTCGGCCTCGCCGCGTGCACTGCGTCCCGCCCGGTCCAGGCTGCCGGTCCGCTCGGCGACGGTGGCGAGCTGGATACGCACCGTCGTCAGGTCCGATTGGAGACCGTCGCGCTCGGCGGTCAGGAAGGCAAGCTGCTCGGCTTCGGCGGCCTGCGTTTCGTCGGCCCCTGCCGTCTCGACGCCGCCCGAGGCGAGGGCCAGCGCCGTTTTCGCGGCCTGCGCGCGCGCCTGATCGAGTGTCGCCTGGGCGTTCTCGATCCGGCGGCTGCCCGCCGCGCGCGTTTCATCCGCCCGCCGCGCCTCGCTTGCCGCCCGCTCCGCCCGCCGCTCGGCGTCGGCTTTCGCTCCCGACGCGGACTGCCGCGCGGCCTGTGCTTCGGAGAGGGCGCGCTCCGCCGCCTCGCGTGCCGCCTCAGCCGCTTTGAGTTCGTTCTGACACTTTTCGAGTTCGCGCTGCCTTGCCACTATTTCGGTCTGGCCCGACGCGATCTCCGTTTTACGGCCTAAAATGTTCGCCGTGCGCCCGCTCTGACGCCCGCCGGTCAGGGCGCCGGAGGGCAGGACCAGCTCGCCCGTCCGGGTCACGACCCGGTTCCAGCCCCGCGCGACCGTCGAGGCGCGCAGGGCATCGTCCAAGGTCTCGCAGACGAAGACGCGGCCCAGCAATACTTCCAGGGCGGGCCGGAACTTCGAGTCAAAGGTGATGATGTCCAGTGCGGCCCCGAGCACGCCGGTCAGGCCCATTGCCCGGCCCATATCGAGCGTATCCCGGCCCGGACGCATCCGGTTCAGGGGCAGAAAGGTGGCCCGGCCCGCCCGGTTCTCGTGCAAATAGGCGATGGCGGCCTTGGCGGCGTCCTCGGTATCGGTGATGATATCCTGAAGGCTTGCGGCAAGGGCAGTCTCGAAGGCGGTTTCGTAGCCCGCCGGCGTCTGGAACGAGTCGGCGACGACGGTGAAGTCGCCGCGCAGTCCGCCGTGCTTCTTAGCCTCGAAGATGGCCTTGACGCCCGCGAAGTAGCCTTCCTGAGCCGCCTCCAGTTCTTGCAGCGCGCGGAGCCGCGTAGATAGGGCGACAGTGGCCGATTGTGCCGCGTTGGCCCGCGCCCCGACGGCTCCGACCGCCGACCGGGCGGCGTCACGGCTGCCCAAAGCCTCCGTCAAAGCCGTCTCCGCCGTCGCCAGTGCCGCCTTGGCCGCCTCGACGGTATCCCTTGCCGCCACTGCCTCTTGCTGAAGGTCGCCCGCGCCCGCTTCCGCCCGTGCGGCCTCATCGCGCAGGATGGGCAGGCCCGCTTCCAGTTCCGCCACACGCGCGCCCGCGCGCGCCGCATCGGCCGCGCGCGAGGCCTGCTGGCGGGCGAGCGCCAGGCTGTCGGCCCGACGCCGCTCCGCCTGCCGGGTCAGGGCAGCAATCTTCTCGGCCAGGGCCTGCACCTCTGCCTGCCGCTCGCCGGCCTGACGCCGCAGGGCGATCTCTTCGGCGCGGGCCTCGCCTAGCTCTGCCTCCAGATCGGCCACCTGACGCACCAAACGCCCGCGACGCTCGGCCAGTTCTTCGCGCTCCTGGGCCGTCTGCCGCAGCGATTGGGCCAGGCCCTCCGCCCGCTGGGCGGCCAGGGCGCGGGCGCTCTCGGCCCGCTCCGCCACCCCCGATGCCGCCTGGGACGCCCGCCGTCCTTCCTCTAGTTCCGCCTCAGCTTCGGCGAAACGCGCGGCGATCTCCCGCGCGCCTTCTTCGGCCTCAGTGAGATGAGCAGAGTGTTCGGCGGCCTGGGCCTGGTCTCGTTCGCGAACCGTCCGCGCCGCCGTCATCTCAGCCTCGGCGAAACGCAGGTCCACGAGGAGCAGGCTGCTCTCGATGGCCCGCAGCCGGTCCTTCAGGGCCGCATGCCTTTCCGCCCGTTCGGCCTGACGGCGCAGCGGCTCGACCCGTCCGATGATCTCGCTCTGGATGTCCCGGACGCGGTTGAGGTTGAGTTCGGTCGCTTCCAGTTTCCGCAGGGCCTCGCGCTTCTTGACGCGGTACTTTTTGATGCCCGCCGCCTCTTCAAACAGCCCGCGCCGGTCCTCGCCGTTGGCGGATAGCACGGCGTCTATCTGCCCCTGGTTGACCAGCGAATACGACTCGCGCCCGACGCCCGTATCTAAAAACAGCTCGTAAATGTCTTTGAGGCGGCAGGGGACTTTGTTCAGGAAATACTCGCCCTCGCCCGTCCGGTAGGCCCGGCGGGTGATGGTAACCTCACCAAACTCGACCGGCAAACCGCCATCGGAGTTGTCCACGGTCAGGGAGACCTCAGCCATACCCATCGCGCGGCGGCCCTCGCTGCCGGCGAAGATGACGTCGGCGGCCTTGGTCCCGCGCAGGGCGGAAGCCTTCTGCTCGCCCAGCACCCATAGGATTCCATCGCCGATGTTGCTTTTACCGGACCCATTCGGCCCAACGATGGCGGTGACGCCGTCGGCGAACTCGACTTCCGTTTTATCGGCAAAGGTCTTGAACCCGTGCAGTTGCAGTTTCTTCAGGCGCATCCGTACTGTGAGTATAGCCGATTGAGGCGGGGGTTGTCAAAAGAGGGGAGTCATGAGTGACTGACGTTACGCGCGGGCTGTGGCCAGGCCGTGAACGACCCGCCGTGAACGGGCCGCGAGTGCCCCGCCTTGAACGGCAGGTCTGGGGGGCGCAGACGCCGACCGCGGAGCCACTGCCCCTCGTAGGAACGGAGCGGGGTGAATACCCGACCCGGTGGGCGGGAGAGGCATACGAATGTATGAAGCGCGCGGGCGGAAGAGGCACATGGGGCGGTCTTGCTGGAAAGAGACCTCAGCGGCGCATCTGCATCCGGGCGATGAAGGGGGCCTGTTCGGGGCGCAGGCGGCCGTTATCGGCGACGCAGCCGTTCGGGACCTGGTCGGAGAGGTTGCCCCAGACCCACCAGTCGCCGCTGATGGGCTGCTGCCGACCGGTGAAGGTCGGGC
>JANLUQ010000076.1:0-2019 GCA_031363565.1 Armatimonadota bacterium
ATGAACGCATCGGGGAGTGCTTTGTGGTGCAGGTTCGGCCCATCATCCCCCTGAGCATCCGCCCCATGGCAGGGCGAGCAGTTGGTCACGAACAGGGCATGGCCCTTGGCGACTAGGGCGGTAGGCGGGACAGCCCTCTCCTGCTTTTCCCCATGAAGCGGGGCACCGGGGGCGATCACTGCGGCCATGGACAAGGCCGCCATAAACCCCGTCGTCAGTTGAATGTTCCGATGCATCGCTTTCTTACTCCCTA
This sequence comes from Armatimonadota bacterium, assembly GCA_031363565.1. Lineage (GTDB taxonomy): Bacteria > Armatimonadota > Armatimonadia > Armatimonadales > Capsulimonadaceae > JANXMY01. Next base: position 254 of record JANLUQ010000076.1, read on the forward strand.
TACTCCCTATTCCTTCACGCGGCCAGCAGCCTCTCGCCGCCCCAGTAGCCCGCCGTGCATCCGGGCGAAGAGGACACTGTTTACGGCATCGCACCGGCTGGTGCGGGCGCTGCTGTGCTCGACACCAGGGGCGTGTCTACCAATGCGAGCGAGTGACTGCCCTGGACATAGCTGACATCGGTGATGCCAAGGACATGGCGGAGCTGACCCGCCGGGACGACCATCGGGCCGGGCGTCGGAGCCGTGCCGGGGGCGGGCTGCGGGAAGGCGGTGGATAGGGCGGTGTGAAACGACATATGGCCTTCCACCTTCTGCTGGACCTGGTGGATGTGGCCATTCAGCACGGTGACCGAGCCGAACCGCTTCAAGTAAGAGAGCGCCTGGGCGGCATCCGCCGTACCCCACCCCCACTGCGGGTATACTTCCCAGAGGGGGATATGGGCGAAGACGACGATGGGCGTGTCGGCAGAGAGGCCCGCCAAGTCGTTTTTCAGCCACTCGAGCTGCTCCGCACCCAGATCGCCCATGGCCTTGGCCTTCAAATCGAGCACATTGACCAGCCCGAGGAAATGCGCCCCGTTGTAGTCAAAAGAATGCCAGCCGCCGCCTTTGGTGCCTTTACCGTAGCGTTCCAAGTAGAGCTTGCCGCCGTCGCCGACGACGTCGTGCTCGCCGGGGACATAAAACACCTTGCCGGTCGCCGTCTTCGCGCCTTTGAGGACCTGGTCCACGGTGTCGAACTGGTCCGCCTGGGCGAGCTGAGTTAGGTCGCCGGTGTGCAGGATGAAGGCGGGCGGGGTTGGCAGGGCATTGATTTTGGCGACGGCCTCTTGGAAGGTGCCGATGACGTCCTTGTTGGCGGCCTTGTTGAACCCGATGTGGCTGTCGCTGATCTGGACGAAGCTCCAGTCCTGTCCCGCCGGAGCGTTCCCCTGCCCGAAGACGCGGGACGACAGAAGGCCGCCGCCCAAGGTCCATAACATCCCGGTGCCTGCCCAGGCCATGCATTTGAGGAAGCCGCGCCGGTCTATGCCGTCACTGCCGTCGTTGATGGGGTCTGCCATATTGATCTCCTACTGATCTCGCTAGAGTTTCGTGTTCTGTCCGCTAGACTGCTCGGCTCGCGCTTTTATTCCCGATGAAACAATTTTTATTTTTGGGCCATGGCCGGGAATAGAACGGCCTCCAATCCAGTCTTCACTTTCAGTAGACCACGCCAAGAGGAAAAACGGGTGCAAAAACGAGACGCGCAGGTGCGCTTCGACCTCGCGGTCATGCCGCACTTGGGGGCGGGGTACAACCTCGCGCGCTGGCTGACACGCAGCGAACAGGACGCGGAAGATGTGGTTCAGGAAGCCTGCCTGCGCGCCTTCGCGTCGTTCGGCGGCTACCGGGGGGGCGACAGCCGTTCCTGGCTGCTCCGCATCGTGCGGAACACTGCCTACACCTGGCTGCGCCGGAACCGGGCGCAGGAGCCGTCCCTGTCTTTCGATGAGGAGCTGCACGCGATGAACTGTGACGACCGGAACACGGAGGGGATCGTGCTGCGGGACCTCGACGCGCACCTTCTCCGGCAGGCGATGGCGGCTTTGCCGGTGGAGTTCCGGGAGGTGATGGTGCTGCGCGAGTTGGAAGAATTGTCTTATAAAGAGATCGCCGAGATCGCCGGTGTGCCGCTGGGGACCGTCATGTCACGCCTGGTGCGCGCCCGCAAGCGGCTCGTGCTCTCCTTGGGCGAACAGCAGAAAGAGGAGACCGAACATGGA
>JANLUQ010000091.1:0-11514 GCA_031363565.1 Armatimonadota bacterium
GCCCCTGCTGGGGACCGTGATTCACAACGCGGTCACGTCGCTGCCCAGCCTGCGCTACTATCTGATGAACGAGACCTATTTCGATCCGTCTCATGTGGATGATGCCCTCCTGGACCACTACTCGACGGCGACACACCAGTACGTGTCGCAGAACGCGCCGCCGTCCTTCTTCAGCGGCCTGCTGAATTTGAGCGTGGCGGAGACGTTCCCCAAGCTGACCCAGAAGACCCTGCAGATCATCTGGGGCCGCGAGGCCCGGCTGACGCCGCTTTCCGACGCCGAAGCATTCCTCGCCGCCAACGCCCGTGCCGAGTTGACCGTCTTCGACCGGAGCGGTCTGCTCCCGCACGACGAGCAGGCGCAGGCCTTCAACCGCCTGGTCATCGGAACGCTGTCGAATGGGGAGCCGGCAAAGAAACCGCGCACCCGGCGCGCGTCTCGAGTGGTCGCCACCGATTCCGACACCCCTCTGGGTGCCGAATAACGAACCCAAAATAAGGAGTGACCCGAACGATGGCAGGCAGCAAAAATGGTGGCAGCAACGGAGGCGGCAGCAATGGAGGCGGCAGCAAGGGGGGCGGCAGCAAAGGGGGCGGCGAGCGTAAGCCGCTTGTCCCGCTCACCCTGGTGGGCCAAGACGACGAAATCGAGGAAGACGAAGAGACCTATATCGTGGTCGGTGAGGCAGGCGAGGACGTGGCCTTTGAGGTCTGCGAAGATCTAGAGATCGCCCTGGGCGTCCGCGAGGCCATGATGGAGGACGGCTTCGCCGTCAAGATGTACCAGGCCGTCGAGATCGAGGTCGTCGCCGACGATGACGAACCCGCGCGAGGCGGGAGCGCGGCCTGAGACCGCGGCCCAGGAAGGAGTGGTCATGTCACCCGGCGTGGTCACCATTCATGTGGAGAGCGGCGACCACACGGTCGCCGCCAGTTCTCCCAAAGCCAGGCGCGCGATGCGCCGAACACACCCCAGTGGTCTGCTGCTCCTCTACACGGTCGGGCCGGCGGAAGACTATGGGCTGGCCCGCCGCATGGCCGGCCTAAGTTTGGGGGCGCGGCGAAAATTATTCAGGGCCAGGTGCGCTGTAATATCCTGGTCGCGTCTATTCTCGGTTTAGTCAGTCATCCTCAGCGGCTTGGTGAAATACAGAACCAGGTCGTCATCCACGGGGACGCTCTCCCCCTCGATTACAGGCCGCTCATGGGTCATCAGCCCGCGCCCATCGGGGACGTAGCCGCGCTGGACATACAGCCGCTGCGCTGCACCATAGCCTGCGGCCATACCAACACCAACACCCGCGACAGGGGAGCGCGTCGCGATCACCCGTTCAGCTTCGTCCATCAGAGCCGTCCCAATGCCCCGCCGTTGGGCCGTTACGTTGAAGTCGTTGATCTCGGGGATGCATGCGTCAGCGAACGGCGGGTATGCCGACCGCCATAGCACGTTCAGGTAGCCCGCGAACACACCGCCGACGAACGCGAACCGCGTCACCCGCGTCCCAGCCTCGTGTTCGGCCAGATACCGTTCAAACTGCGATTCCAATTTCCCGCCCCAGCCGAGGGCGGCGAACGCGGCGACGACTTCGGCGATGTCCTCGGATTGTAGCGGGCGCAAGATGAGCGTCATTGTGGTTCCTCGGGGCTTCACGAGCCGAACTGGGCGGCGTGGAGGCGCTGGTAGACCCCGGCGGCGGCCAGGAGGTCGTCATGGCGGCCCTGCTCCGCGACGCCGCTCTCGTCAACGACGACGATGCGGTCGGCGTTCTGGATCGTCGCCAGCCGGTGCGCGATGACCAGGGTGGTGCGGCCCACGGCAAGTTCGGCAAGCGAGGCCTGGATCGCCCGCTCGGTTTCGGTATCGAGGGCCGATGTGGCCTCGTCGAGTATCAGGATGGGCGGGTTCTTCAGGAACATCCGCGCAATCGCCATTCTTTGCTTCTGCCCGCCGGACAGCTTCACCCCCCGCTCGCCCGTGATGGTGTCCAGCCCGTCCGGGAGGGCAGCGATCATGTCTTCCAGCCGTGCCCGCCGGGCCGCTTCCCGGATCTCGTCATCGGTGGCTTCGAGGCGGCCATAGGCGATATTCTCGCGGATGGTGCCGGCGAACAGGAACACGTCCTGCTGCACGATGCCGATGTTCCGGCGCAGCGAAGCCAGCGTCATCTCCCGGATGTCCATGCCGTCCACGGTGATGCGTCCGGCGTCCAGGTCGTAGAAGCGCGGCAGCAGGGAGCAGAGTGTCGTCTTGCCCGCACCGCTCGGCCCGACGAAGGCGACCATCTCGCCGGGGCGGATCGAGAGGTCAATATCGCGCAGCACCTGCGTGTGCTCATTGTAGCCGAAGGTCACGCCCTCAAATTGAATCGCGCCATGTAGGTGGCCCACCTCGACCGCGCCGGGGGCGTCGGCGATGTCGGGTTCAGTGTCCAGCAGTTCGGTGTAGCGCTTGAAGCCCGCGATGCCCTTGGGGTAGGTTTCGAGCACGGCATTGATCTTCTCGACAGGCCGAAAGAAGACATTGACCAGCAGCAGGAAGCCCATAAAGCCGCCGATAGTCAGGCCATGGTGCAGGACGAAGTAGGCTCCGGCGATCATCACGAAAAGCTGGATGATCCGCATGGTCATGTAGCTCAGGGACATGCTCTTGGACATAAGCAGGTAGGCGTTCAGCTTCGTCTGCCGATACCGCGCGTTGTCCCGCGCAAATAAAGCCCGCTCGTGGTCCTCGTTGACAAAGGCTTGGACGACGCGGATGCCGCCGACGTTCTCCTCGATGCGCGCATTGAAGTCCCCCACCTGCCCGAAGAGCGCCCGCATGTTCAGAGTCATCGCCCGCCCGTAGCGTGTGGAGATCCACATCATGGGTGGGACGATCAGGCCGGTGATCAGCGCGATCTGCGGATTCAGCTTGAACATCAGGACGAACGCGCCGAGGAAGGTCATCACGGCGATAAAGGCGTCTTCCGGCCCGTGATGGGCCACCTCGCCGACATCTTCCAGATCCTTGGTCACGCGGGCGACCAGGCGGCCCGTCTTCTGGTTGTCATAGAACCGGAACGAGAGCTTCTGGAAGTGGTCGAAGATCTTGCGCCGCATCTCGGTCTCGATAGAGATGCCCAGAACGTGTCCCCAATAGTTGACGATATATTGCAGGCCCGTGTTCAGGAAGTAGATAGCGAGCAGGCCCGCCATCGCGCCCAATATCAGCCCCCAGTTCTGGGAGGGCAGCAGCTTGTCCGCGAACGCCGTGACGGCGAGTGGGAAGGCAAGTTCCAGCAGGCCGGACAGGACCGCGCAGCAGAAGTCGAGCAGGAAAAGGCGGCGGTAGGGCCGGTAGTAGGAAAAAAAGCGGGACAACATGGGTGAATGATACCGTTCTTGTTTGGCGTGTCAGGTAGGTTTGTTATAGATACCCTATTGGGAGCGAAGTCGGACATGTCGGGCGGTTGAAATCGCGGCAGCAAGTTCACAAAACCTACCTTCGTAGGTTAAGAGTCTGCGAAGGCAGAGGTTTTAGTGGGGTGACTTCGTGATTTTGCTGGCGCGGTTTCGACCGCCCGCGAAAAAGAGGTATGATTATGGCACTTTGGTGGCAATGAACAGGAGCGGCGAAGGATGAAGTTGCAATGAAGCAGGTAGTGAGTGTCAGCCTAGGGTCGGCAGCAGGCGATTTTGTCCGCGAGGTCACATTAGCCGGTCAGTTGGTGCGGCTCTCGCGCGAGGGGACCGGCGGCGATATGGTCCGCGCCCGCGCCCGTATCCAGGAGCTGGACGGCAAGGTGGACGCGCTGGGCCTGGGCGGCATTGACATATACCTCGCCGTTAGCGGGCAGCGATTCGTCATCGGCGACGGCCTGCGCCTGGCCGAAGCGGCGACGCGGACGCCGGTCGTGGATGGCAGTGGGCTGAAGAACACTCTGGAGCGGGATGTGGTGCGCGCACTGGCGTCGCGCGGGCTGGTCACGCCCGAAACGAAAGTGCTGATGGTCAGCGCCCTGGACCGCTTCGGCATGGCCGAGGCTTTTGTCGAACTGGGCTGCCCATGCGTCTTCGGCGATTTGATCTTCAACATCGGCCTGGATTTTCCATTGACGGTGCTGACCGAGATCGAGCAGCTTGCCCAAAAATACCGCTCGCGCCTGCTCACGACGCCATTCCACCAGCTCTATCCGACCGGAGCGGCCCAGGACGCGCCCGAGGCGGACCCGCGCTATGCCAAGTATTATGAGGCGGCGGACGTGATCGCCGGGGACGGGCACTTGATCCTGCGCCACCTGCCCAGCCGGGCGGAGGGCAAAGGCATCGTCACCAACACGACCCGCCCACAGAGCATGGCACGGTTCCAGGCGGCGGGCATCCGCTGGGTCGCGACGACGACGCCCGAAATGGACGGCCTTTCAGGGGGCACTAATCTGATGGAGGCCGCGCTGGTCGCTCTCATGGAGAAGCCGCTCGCCGAGATCACGCCCCAAGATTATGAAGACTGGATCAAGCGCCTGGGCTGGCATGGCGCGGTCCATATGTTCGGTGACAAGGAGACAGAAGCGCGATGACACCCGCCGAAGAACTGCACGACAGCCTGGAATCGTTCGCCCGGAGCTGCAACGAGAACGAGCGCCTGATGGCAATGATCAAGGACTGGAACCGGACCATGCACATCCACGCCACCGACGTCGGCGCGGAGGCGACGCTGGTCACGCGGGACGGCGTGATGACGGTGGAGCGGGGAGCACCCATGTCTGCCGACCTGGCCCTCCAGTCCACGGCGGAGATCCTCTCTCAGATCTTCTACGGGGAGGTTTCCCCCAACGACCCCTACAACGCCGGGACGCTGCGTATCGAGGGGCCGGAAGCGGACATCGTCCGGCTCGACTTCGTGACCGCGATGCTATGGGAGTAGTTTCATGGCAGTAAACGGGCCGCAGCTCAAGCGGAGCATCGGCCTGGCGACCGTCATCTCGACCAGCGCCGGCCTGACCTTTGCCTCCTCCACATTTCTCGTCGTCGTCCAGGTGGCCTGCTACCTCGCCGGGGATGCGGCCTGGATCGCGGTTTTGCTCGCGGGGCTGCTGTGCGCGCTGGCGGCGGCGGCCTTCTCCGAGCTGAACGGGATGTGGCCAAGCGTCAACGGTATCCGGCTCTACATCTACCGCGCGTTTGGAGAAAAGCTCTCCCTTGTGGTCGCGCTGACCTATATGTCCGGCGTGACACTCGTGGTCGGCACGGAGGCTTATGTCCTCTCGCACGTCCTCAGCGCCGCCCTGCCTTCCATCGCGCCCCCCTGGTGGATATTCCTGATGCTGACACTGGCGACCGCCTTTAACTATGGCGGGCTGAAGATCGCCGGGACATTCCAGAACGTCGTCACCTACTCGGTCGTGGCGTCCATCGTTACCATGAGCGTTTTGGCGCTTGCCCATGCCCATTTTGCCATCCCGCAGCCGCTGCACACGGGGGGCGTCGGGCCGGTCTTCCAGGCGGTCGGGGTCGCCATTTTCCTGTTTGTTGGGTTTGAGTGGGTGACGCCCTTGGCCGACGAGGTCAAGTCGGCGCGGGCCATCCCCGTCGGCATGTTCGTCGCGGTCATCCTGCTGGCGCTGGTCTACGCACTGCTCTCCACGGCGATGTTCGCAGCCCTGCCCCATGAGGGCCGCCCCGCCCTATTCGGCACATCGGGCGCGCGCGTGCCGGTCCCACACCTCGTCTTTGCGCTGGCCACGCTCGGCCCGGTGGGGCGCTGGTGCATGATCGGGACAAGCCTTTGCATGTCATTAACGACCTTCAATGCGGGCCTGATGGGCATCAGCCGCTTCCTCTACGGCATGGCGCGAGACCAGGTGCTGCCGAAGGGGCTGGCGAACATCTCACAGCGGTTCAGCACACCGGACCGGGCGGTCTTCGTGGTCTATGTGGTCTCGCTGCTGGTCTCGGCCCTGGTCTACTGGACGCAGAAATTCGTCCTGCTGGTCAACCTGGCGGCGGGGACCGAGGCGTTTATTTATGCCTTCGCCGCCACCTGCGTCATCGCGCTGCGCCTCAAAGACAAGGGCCGGGAGCGGCCCTTTCGGATGGCGGGCGGCCTGCTGCTGCCTGGACTGACCGCCCTGCTGTTCGTCGCCATGGGCATCGGCGTGTTCGCCCAGCCCGGCGTCGAGTTCTGGGGCGCGGGCCTTTTGCTGCTCGGAATTGCCGGGGCCTGGTGGGCCTATGTTCAATTTTTCGCCTTGCCGCACCTCACAAAGATGCGCGCCGAGGCGGCGGCGCGGCCTTCGCGGCGTCCTTCGCGGCGGCCCAGCCCCCCGGAGGCCTAACCCCCCGGAGGCCTAACCTATACCGTGCCGTCCTTGTCCCCATAGCGCACCTGCCACCAGGACCGCAGCGGTACGTCTTCCTCCTGGGGGAGGTAGATACTCATCGGCGTCCGCACTTCGCCGAGGAGCTGGCGGCGAAGGGGGCTGCACTGCGGCAGCAGATCAGCGGGAGGGGTCAGATAGTCCATCGCCCGGACCCAGCGATACCCGTAGCCGAAGAAGAGCGACTTTCGGGTGATCTGGGAGTAGTTCGGCCCAACCGCGTGCCAGGTGCGCTGCTCAAACAGGAAGGCGTCCCCCGCCTGCCCCAGAATCTCGGTCGCCCCGTAGGGATGCGGTGCCCCCGCCGCCTAGGCTGGCGGCCCTACCAGCCGGTTGCTTCCAGGCAGAACCTGCGTGTTCCCCCGTCCCGGCTCCGACTGATCCGAGAGCAAGTAGACGACCTTGAGGAAAAGCCGGGGGTGCGGCTCCTGCATCTCGGTCGCCGACAGCCCGCCGTCCCGATGCCAGCCTTCCCCCTTGAAGTGCTCGCCCGTGCCCGGCGGGGAAGGCGGGCGCACGATGAGGTGGGATGTGAGCAGGTGGATGTCCCAGCCCAGTAGCCCCGCCACAAGGGGGAAGGTGGTGGGGCAGTCGAGCAGGTCCAGAAACATCTCGTCGGCGACCAGGCAGTTTCGCATCTGCCAGTGGTGGCGGGTGGACAGCCCCTCGCGTCCTATGCCTTCCTCGTACAAGCGGTCCACAACCCGCAATAGGCGCTCCAGCATCTCCGGCGAAAGGGCATTGCGGATCAGCAGAAAGCCGTCGCGCTCAAAGTCGGCCCGCTGCTGTTGGGTCAACCGGGTTTCGGTCATGGGCTGAGGATTCATCGCTTTCATTCTTGCCTTTCTCTCGGTTCTTCGGCTACATAGACCAGGGGGCCGCGTGTCGGTCATGCTCATCGGCCCAGCGCCTCTGGAGGCCTTCCACTTCCGCCACCACGTCGGCGGGGAGCGGCGTGGCGGCCTGCACCGTCTCCGTGAACTCGCGCAGGTTCTCCGGGCGCGAGGTCGCCCCGACCGTCGCCGCCACGTTGGAGTAGCCGAGGGCGAAGCGCGCGCAGAACTCCGTCCACGTCCCGCAGCCCGAACGCTCGTAAACCGGCGCCATCTGGACGGCCCGCGACTTCAGATAATCCGGCCCATTCTCCTTCAGTCGGTCCAGGGACCCGCCCGCCACGGTCCGCATGGCGACTATGGTCTCGTCGCGCTGGCGCAGCAGGTCCCACAAGACGTCCGAGGCGAAGCGCTGCAAGGGGTTCAGGTAGAAGATGTAGCCGTCCACCAGCCCCTCGGTATGGCCACCGCGCAGGGCGTCCACGGCCACGCCCGAGTTCCAGGGCCAGATCTCCAGCACGAAACGCCCGACCAGGCCCTCTTCTTTCAGCCCACGCAGCCCGTTACAGGCGGGGCCGCCGAAGCGAATCTGCTCGGCCAGTGGGCCACCCAGGCAGAGCTGCCCGATGGCCATATGGTCCAGCCCCAATGGTTCGAGGTTCTGGTGGATGACCTCGCGGACCTGCGCGACCGAGTCCCAGCCGATCTTGAAGATCATGGTGGGGATGTGCGAACGGTCCTGGTCAAGAGCGGCGCGCAGGACTTGCAGCGCGTCCTCGTAGGAGTGGCTGGTGTGCAGGGAAACGCCAGCGTCAATGGCGGCGCGGGCGATGGCGACCCGCGCCTCGAAGGGCAGGGACCCATCGCCCAGCCGCGTGGTCCCGTAGACATAGCGGGTCAAGCCCGGCAGCCGCACTTGTGCCTCGGAGGGAGTAGTCGGAGAGGAGTTGTTCATCTGGTTACCTCAGTGTTAAGAGTCGCGCGGAGCGCCTGTCGAACCGCGCACGACGAGTTCCACATCAAAGACCTATGCGGACGGCGGAGCAGGCGCATCGCCATCGGCAGGGTGGATTTGCGGGAGCAGCAGTTCGACGGCGCGGCGGCCTCTCTCCCGGAATGGCTGGCGTATCGTGGTCAGGTGCGGCGTGGTCATCTGCGCCAGTATCAGGTCATCGAACCCGCCGACCGCGAGGGCATCGGGCGCCCGCAGCCCGTGCGCCGCCATCGTCTCCAGCGCCCCGTAGGCCGACGCATCGTTGGTGCAGAAGACGGCGGTAGATGCCCGGCAGGGGCAAAGCCGCATGGAGGGTGACGAAAGGGGCATATCGGCCTAATGTCTCGGCGAACGGGGCCGAGGGGTGCGGGCCGATGAAGATCATGCCGTCCACGCGGCCGTCGCAGAAGCGCAGGATTCGGTCCTCGTCGCCCTTCCAGTCGGAGACGGAGAAGAGGGTCATGTTCTGCCCGTGCCGGGCGGCAGCCTCCAGGATGCCGTTCAAGACCTCCAGGAAATCCAGGTTGGCGATGGAGGCCGTCATGGCAGTCACTCCGGCCTCGCGGACCACATCCTGCAGTGTCGGGGCGCTGCTGCGTTTCATGGCATCTGCGCCAATTATAGCGATGAATTAGGGCTAAGTCAAGAGATTTTATTGTGAAAATCGCGCGCTCACAGTATAATAGCCCCATTATGAAATTCACCGATGGCAACTGGATGATGCGGGAGGGCGTGCGCGTCTTCTACCCCGCCCAGGCGTATGACATTGACCCATCCGACGACACCTTGACCGTCTACGCCCCGGCCCAGCCGATCCGGCACCGGGGCGACACCCTAAGCGGGCCGCTGCTGGCCCTGCGGCTCTCCTCGCCGATGCCGGACGTGATCCGGGTACGCCTGACGCACTACGAGGGCGGCCTTGATGCCGGCCCGCACTTCCCCATCTTCGCGCAGACGGGGACCGAGATCACGGTCGAGGCCGATGAGCAGTACGCCTCCCTGACCAGCGGAAAACTGACGGCGCGGGTCAGCCGGGCCGGGTTCGGCCTGGAGTTCGTGGACGCGGAAGGCCAGGCTGTCACCGGGAGCGGGGACCGCAGCATGGGGCTTGCCGAAGTAGACGGCGAGGGGCCGTACATGCTGACGCGGCTCGGGCTGGGCGTCGGCGAAAACGTCTACGGCCTCGGCGAGCGTTTCACGGCATTCGCCAAGAACGGCCAGGTCGTGGAGATGTGGAACAAGGACGGCGGCACCGGCAGCGACCAGGCCTACAAGAACGTGCCGTTTTATTTGACCAACCGAGGCTACGGCGTCTTCGTCAATCACCCCGAGAACGTCTCGTTTGAAGTGGCCTCGGAGAAGGTCTCACGGGTCCAGTTCAGCGTTCCGGGCCGGACTTTGGAATACTTCGTCATCTATGGACCTTCGCCGAAGGAAGTGCTGGCGAAATACACGGCCTTGACCGGGCGGCCCGCGCTGCCGCCGCCGTGGTCGTTCGGGCTATGGCTAACGACCTCATTCACAACCTCTTACGACGAGGACACGGTGACGGGGTTCATCCAGGGCATGGCCGACCGGGACCTCCCGCTGCACGTCTTCCACTTCGACTGCTTCTGGATGCGCGAGTTCCACTGGTGCGACTTCGAGTGGGACACGCGCGTCTTCCCCGACCCGGCGGGGATGCTGCGGCGCTTGAAGGAGCGCGGCCTGCACATCTGCGTCTGGATCAACCCGTACATCGGCCAACGGTCGCCGCTGTTCGAGGAGGGCAAAGCGGGCGGCTACCTGCTGAAGCGGCCCGATGGGTCCGTTTGGCAGACCGACCAGTGGCAGCCGGGCATGGGCATCGTGGACTTCACAAACCCCGAGGCTTGCCTCTGGTATGCGGGCAAGCTGCGCACGCTGCTCGATCAGGGCGTGGACTGCTTCAAGACAGACTTCGGGGAGCGCATCCCGACCGATGTGGCTTACTTCGACGGGTCGGATCCGGCGGGGATGCATAACTATTACTCGTACCTCTACAACAAAGTGGTCTTCGACCTCTTGCGCGAGGAGCGCGGGGAGGGCGAGGCGGTCCTGTTCGCGCGGTCGGGAACGGCGGGTTGCCAGCAGTTCCCGGTCCACTGGGGCGGCGACTGCGCCTCGGAGTTCGAGTCCATGGCTGAGAGCCTGCGCGGCGGGCTGTCGCTGTGCCTGTCCGGCTTCGGCTTCTGGAGCCACGACATCGGTGGGTTCGAGGGGACGCCGCCCGCCGCCGTCTACAAACGCTGGGTGGCCTTCGGCCTGCTATCCCCGCACAGCCGCCTGCACGGCAGCTCGTCATACCGGGTGCCCTGGGTCTACGACGATGAGGCGGTGGACGTGCTGCGCTTCTTCACCAAGCTCAAGTGCCGGCTGATGCCCTACCTCTTCGGCGCGGCTTGTGAGGCGCACCAGAGGGGCACCCCGATGATGCGGGCTATGCTGCTGGAGTTCCCGGATGACCCGGCCTCTGACCATCTGGACCGACAGTACATGCTCGGCGCCTCCCTGCTGGTCGCCCCGGTCTTTTCGGATGACCGGGTGAGCTACTATGTGCCCGAAGGCCGCTGGACCGACTTCCTGACGGGCCGGGTCATCGTCGGCCCACGCTGGGTCAGCGAGACGCACGGCTTCCTGAGCCTGCCCCTGCTGGTGCGCCCCGGCTCAGTCATTCCCGTCGGGGACGCGGACGACCGACCGGATTACGACTACGCAAGCGGCGTCACCTTCCAGGTCTATGAAGTGGCCGATGGGGCAACGGTAAGCGCCACAGTTCCAACGAATGGCGGCGCGGAGGCCCTGGCGGTCGAAGTCAAGCGGCAGGGCCAAACGATCACGGCAAACGTGCGCGGCGAGGGCGACTGGCGGGTGCTGCTGGTGGGCATTACCGGCGTCAAGTCGGTGGAGGGCGGCGCGGCGGAGGCGACCGAGGGCGGCGTCCTGATACGGCCTACGCCGGGCGCGGGTTCGCTGGTTATCACGCTGACCGACTCTGGAGATTGATAGCCGAGCCGAGAGCAGCCGAAGGATCAGCCGAGTGGTTGAAAACCACTCGCTAGGAAAAGCGTCCTGCGGACGGCAAAGGGGTGCGGAGCTGCGAGGCCATGTGCGAGGAAGCCCCGCGTCCTCAGGCCTGATTGGTTTTCGTCCGAAGGACGCCGTTCCTAGCGAGCGGTTTCCAACCACTCGGCTCGACTGTTCTCGGTCGGGCGCTCGTCGCAAGTCTGCACAACACCTATTGAGGTTATCAAAAAGAACACCATGAAAACGCGAACATTAGGAAAAGACCTGGTCGTCTCGGAGATCGGGCT
>JANLUQ010000131.1:0-11960 GCA_031363565.1 Armatimonadota bacterium
CATGGCCCCCCGCCGACAGGGGCGCGGTGGCGACGAAGAAGACGTGCTGCTGGTGCAGCCAGGCGGATAGGTCATCGCCGATACAGTCGAGTTGCTTGCTCATGGTGAAGGTCCCCCTCTCTCGTTCTGATCCATTATGGGCGGGAATGATCTGGATGCCCAATACATTCTGAGCGATGGATTGATATGCGTGACTAACTGATGTTACGCACAGGCTGTGACCAGGCCGTAAATGACCTGCCGTTCACGGCGGGTCATCTACGGCGGGTCATTTACGGTGGTTCGATCATGGCGGGGCTTCAGGGCAGTGCGTGCGTAACATCAGTGACTAATCTATCTCACCGCTGTACCGCCTCCACCAGATCCAGGAAGCGGTATGCGTGCGGCACGGCTGCCCCTGGGACACTACCGCCCCGCGCCTCGACGGCGGGCATCAGGGCCTGCATCTGCCACGCGAGGTCGCGTAGCAAGAGCACCTTTTCCTCTGGTCGTCCATGCGGCGGCAGATTCTCCATGGTGTAATGAGGCGAGAGGCCGAGAAACTCCAAAACCTCCCGGAGTGGCTGGACCGACATCCCGACCAGTTCCATCGTGTCTTCATGGGGCGTCCGGGCGGCGTACTTGGCGATAATGAGCAGCATGGCCCAGAAGTTGCTCACCCGCTGCACGGCTTCTTCCAAGGGTGTCTGCTTGGGGCGCGGCTGATAGCCCCACGGCATTTCCCCCTGACGCGTGAGAGTGCGGTTCAGCAGGAGGCGCGTGCCGGGCCACAGGCACGCCCCCGACAGCGGCTCCCAGGTCCAGTCTATCTCCTGCGGGCCGAATTCGCCTGCGTACAAGGTTAGCAGGAACGCGCCCCCGACGGGCCGGTTCTGCGGCGCTTCCCCGAACAGCACCGCCTCTCCAAATTGGGCGGTATAGACCTGCCGCCCGGCGCACATGCTTTCGATATGTTCATCATAGACCACGACCCGCAGGTCGAGGTCGCTCAGGTCGTCGGCCTCCCCGCGCCCAGACGAGCCGAACAGCCAGGCGGCGGCGATCCGCTCGTCGGCCTCCAGCACCCGCGTAAGGTGGGCCAGCAGCGCCGCGCGCTCGGCGCGCCGCCCAAAGAGCGCCTTCCTCGTTTCCTCATCGGCGGTCGTTTCCGCCAAAACCATAGACATTGTTCTTCTTCCTCTCGAAATACAGCAGACGTGAGCGCGGGTGCCTCGTTCCATAGGAGAGGAAGGGCCGCGCGAACCGTTAGTAGATCGGCATGGGGAGGGATTTAGAACATTGGCTTATGGCGCATCAAGGGTGAGCCGAAAAGCGGGTGCCATGCTATTATGGGGCCGGCACATTGTCAAACGCCTCCAAAAATGGTCAGTGCTGTTGTTCCCGCCAGGGGTAAAAGTTGTAGACCAGCCCGCGCCATTCGCCGTGGCCCTCGAAGAAAGCCAGGACTTCCTTGTCCGTCACAGGGCGCCCCAGTTCTTTGGACAGCAGCATCCGCGCCCAGCTATCGGCGTTGACATGTTCCGGCTGGCCCAAATAGAGCATCAGGCAGGCTGCACCATAAGGGCCGATGCCAGGCAGGGCGAGGAGACGCTTGCGGAGACCGTCCGCCACAAGGTCCATGGTCTGCAAACCCTCCAGGTCCAGGCGACCCTCGGCGATGCTCGTCGCCAAGGAATACACATACCCGTTGCGATAGCCCATGCGGGCCTTGGCAGCGAACTCCTCGAACGGTACGGCGGTGAGGCGCTGCGGGGTGGGAAAGGCATGACGGGCAGGGTCTACGTCCAGCGGAGCGCCGAAGTGCTCGACCAGGCGGGCCGTCATGGCGATGGTCTGTACCCAGGTCGTGTTGACCGTCGCGATGACTTTCACGGCATCTTCGAAGAGAGTGGGGCAGCGCAGCATCCGGCCCCTGCGGTGCTCGGCGATGTGGCCTAACTCGGGATGCGACCGGCAGTAGGCGTGAAAGGCGTCCAGCGGCAGATCGAGTTGCAGCATTCGCCGGACGCGGCGCGCGATCTCTTCCTCCTGAGCACCCGTATCGCCGTCGGTGTCCACCGTGACCTGTCCCTCCGCGGCCCGCAGGCGCAGTCGGACGACCGTCCCGCCGTCCAGCTCCTCGACGTGCTCCAAAGTCTGGATGTCCTCATCCCAGTCGAAGGGGGCCAGGCGACGCCAGCCGTGGGCGGAAAGCGTTTCCGTGAACGAAAAGTCAGAAGGGGTCGGGAGAATGATCTGCATGAAGTGATTTTACCCCGACGGTGTGCCAGCGGTACACCGCTGCGCCGGTCAGCGGCAGTCGCCACCAGCCGCCGATAACGGGCGTTGAGGCGGGGTGCCCGAACCGGGAAGCGGAAAGGCTGACGATGAAGGGACGGTCGCGCGGGAATGGCCGCAGGGTCCATTCCTGTCCAATGCGCCGAAGGAAGACGCTGCCGTTTGTGCGGACCGAACCGAAATCCAGCACGCGGCCCGCGTAGTTGACCGGGGCCGTCGTGCGGCCTGCCTCGGGCGGGGTGGGGGTGAATGTCAGCCCAGTCGCCGCGACGTGAAGTGTGCCCAGGATGATGCGGCTGTGCGCGTCGGACTGCCCCTGCAAGGTCAGCCGCCCCCCGTCCGGCGCGAACAGGCCGACCGTCCACGGGTAGTCGCCCGGCACGACATCGGCAGGGACCGTGATGTTCCACGGGCCGTCCGTGACTGTTTCTCCTGACTTCCATTGGGAGATCGGCCTGGACAGGGCGTGGTCCTGCTGGAACCGGATGCCCTCGCCGCCATCTGCGAGGGATGGCTGAACGAAGTGGACGAAGCAGTTGTAATCTGTGGTCTGGTTTCGTCCGACCGCCCAGCGGTAGGTGGCGCGGAACGAGCGTGGGCCGTTCGGCACGAACTCCGCCACGGTCGGGCGCAGGCGTGTCACGCCCGGCGTGTCCCAATCCTCGGCGGGGCGGGCATTGACGAACATGCTGTCTGCCGTCTCGGCGAGGTCGGAGACGATGCCGCTCCGCAGCGTGGTCCCAGCCGTGAGGCCCGCGCCGGTCGCCAACCATCCGCTCGGCGGCAAGGTGACTGCCCCGACGCGAAGGGGCGTATCGCCGCCGTTTGCCCACACGGTCAGGCCGCTGCCATAACGGATGCGGACGCGGGACCAGGCCCCTGAATCTTCCGCCTTGGCCGTCGCCGTTGTGTCCCGCCAGCGGCCTCCATCGAAATAGTCAATCGCGACGGGGCCGGCAAGAGCTGAGCGCGCGGTCAGAGGCCGCATCAGGTGAGGTTCCAGCCAGGAGAGGGCCGGATCGTGCCATGCC
This sequence comes from Armatimonadota bacterium, assembly GCA_031363565.1. Taxonomy (GTDB): domain Bacteria; phylum Armatimonadota; class Armatimonadia; order Armatimonadales; family Capsulimonadaceae; genus JANXMY01. The sequence continues at coordinate 3,309 of JANLUQ010000131.1, forward strand.
TCGCCGCCCAAAAATCCCTGGTGCCCGTAGGCGACTTCCTGCATCCGGTACTGATCCAGCAGACTCAGCAGCCCGCGCTGCGCGTCCGGCCCATGCGCCCACCAGCGCTCGTAATAGCCCATGCCGTGATTAAACTGCAACGGATGAATTTTGAGCAGGTCGAAATCCACCAGCAGCGGTGCACTCGTGCCCTGTCCGTCGTGCCAGCCCTGCCCAAACTGCGCCTCCACGCCGTCGAGTAACCCGCTCCAGTACCAATGGTTGTTCCCCTCGCCAAAGACCGGACCATGATGCAGACTACGCTCGTAGGTCCACAGCGCCCGGTGCGCGTCCCAGACCGTCTGGAACTCCCCCGCACCGGGCTGCCCGGCCTCGGCGTCCACATGGAACCAGGGCGGCACGGCGGAATGCACATCGAGGTAGCACGCCGCACTGCCGTAGCGCCGTACCACGTCAGGCCCCTGCGTCCTCGCCAAAGGCAGGATGCGCGACGGCTTGACGGCGAACGACTGTACCTTCGTGCCGGGGTTAAACCAGGCATGGACGCGCGTTCCGTCTGGGGCGCGCGCGATGTCGGTGTCCACGAACCCCTCGAAGTTCGGGTAGTAGTCTACATAGTTCTCGTGCAGCGCCATCTCGATATCGTCCGCCTGAGCCTGTTTGACCAGGGCGACCATCGCCAAGTCGCCGCCCAGTTTCGGATTGGCCGGGATATGGGCCGGCAGACCGTTGTCATACCCGTCGCGCTGCCAGTCGTGGAGGATCGTCGCCCCAGGCCCAAATCCACTCTCTGCCAGTGTGTGCAGACGCGCCTGAACGGAGGCAAAGCTGCCGCCCCAGATGTCCAGCATGACGCGGCCCGACAGGTCGGCGCGGAACGGCGAGGGCGAGTTTGGGATGTTCGGCAGCGTCTCGGCCAGGTGCCAGGCCGCCGTGTAGACCAGCCGCTCCCGGAGCAGGTTCCGTGTGCCGTCGGTGCGCGCGTCGTAAACCGCCCGCGTTCCGTTTTGGGAAGACGCCTGCGAGTCAGTCCAGTCAAGGAATGCCCCGACGAACAGGTTCTCACGCGCCAGAAACCAGGCCGTGTTGGAGTAGTAGGGGAGGCTGATCTGCCGCCGGCGCACCGTTGGCCCCCAGTCGCCGCCCCGCAGACCAGTCAACAAAGGCTGATCACAGGCGATGTCGAAAACGAGGCTTTTCCCCTGCATCCGGCCTTTGACTGTTACCGTCGCCGGCCGGCCCGCGACCTGGTAGATCCGCGTCAGCGTTGCCCCACCGGGCGCGGGCGCCAGGTGGGTGCTTGTCAGCGTCGCCGCGTCTGTCCAGTCCAAGCCTGCCTCCCCCGCCAGCGGCACTGTGACCGGCGCGTCGCCGGTCATGGCTGCATTCAGCGTCAGGCTTCCTAGAAGCGAGTCAGTTCCCGGCTTCCAGTGATACTCCAACACCCCGTCGGCACCCTTGTAGCGCAGCACGGCTTCTGATGCTGTGACCTGCACGCTTATCCTACCCGCAAACCCCGACGGCGGCGCGACATTGCCGTTCTGCCGCGAAATCAGCCGCCGCAGGTCCAGCGGCGGCGGGGCGGGGTGCGACTGTACTAGGGGCTTGAACCCTGACAAGAAGACCTCTCGCCCGCCCCAGAGCGCAAAGTCAAAGCTCGCATCGTCCAATGGGCCAGGGTCGGTCTCGAACCGCAGCACGACTGCCTTCCCCGCCCATTCCGTCAGGTCCAGGGAGAATGGCTTCCAGGCGTCGTCCGTCCGGTTGACTGCCAGCCGCCTTGCGCCGTCTACATATACGCGGAACGTCACGCCGTCCGACTTGCCCACCACGTCGGCGCCCAGGGCCGTCGCTCCACTCAGGACGATCTTTGGGACGCGCGGTAGCTTCAGCGTAAACTCCTGGAACGTGACGCCCGTTCTGCCGCGCCAGGGGACATGCAGCAGCCACGCCTCCCGCCCGTTCTGGACGCCCGCCGACTCGCAGGCCGCTCCGGTGGGACTGTCCAGCCCGCTCGTCCACCCGACCGGCAGGCGCACCTCCGGCCCGCCGCGCAGGGTGTAGCCGACCTCATACAGCCCCAGGTCATCGAGCCGCATAGCCGGGCGGTCTGGCACGATGATTGGCCGCGCCCAGCCCACGCCAGGTAGGGCCAGGGCGAGGAGGATGACGGTAAAGAGTGATTGGAGGTGTTTCGTGGTGTTGTTTTGTCGTAGCATAGGTAGCAATTATACCTGTGTGCTCAACAAAACGGCGAGCAAGAAGGCAGGAGCGAAATAACCCGCGCCTGCCTTTGCTCTGTTCCAGACCGCCTGGAGACGGTCAAGCCTTATAGGTCTGTTTCCTACGAATCGAGACCAAGACGTTGCTCAAGCCCAGTGCCAAGAGCAGGCCGAAGGAGAGGGGCGTGGAGGCTTCCGGCACGGGTTGTGGCGCGCGTAACATCAGTGAATGACCTTGTGTGGTCAGCCGCTTACACTTGTCCCTGTCAGATAGTGCGCCGGGAATTCGCCGCCACCGTCTCCCCGAGAATCGGGAGCCGGAGGGTTTCCATGACGCGGGTCACCCGCCCGTCTTGTCAGCAGCAGAGCGGCGACAGCGAGCAAAGCTGATAGGACGAAAAGCGCCCGGTAGCCACCCATGTGGTCGGCGATCAGGCCGCCAAGCAGCGGTGCGGCGGCGCGGGGTAGGGCGGTAACGGCATTGTAAATCGCCGTGTATAGGGGAATCTCGCGCGGCGACCCGGCATATTCCATCACGATGTTGTTGCCCGCGATGTTCATGCCCGCCGTCCCCAACGCCAGGGCGATGAAGACGCTGTAGAACAGCAGGGCGGAGGGCGCGAGCAGGGCAGCGGCGGCAGCGAGGGCCGCGCAGGCGCAGGACGCCAGCAGGACGACCTTATTACCCGCCCGGTCGCTCCACGCCCCCCAGCCCAGGCTCCCGAAGGAGGCTGCCAGGACCAAAGAAGCCGTGTAGCCCGCGACCGAGACCGACCCGGCATGAAGCCGGTTCTCGGCATACAGGACATAGAACGGGGCCGCCAGTGCGGCTAATGTTAGCGCGATCTGGCTGTACAGAAAGTGCCGAAAAGCCGTGTCCGTCCGCCAGACCCGCAGGCTGTCCCGCCCGTAGTGACCTGTGTGCGGGTCATCGGCGGCACGCGGCTGACTCGATGGCTCGCGGACAATGCCGAGCGGTAGAACGCTGACTGTCATCAGCACGAAGCCGATCAAAAAGCCGATGGCGTAGCCGTGCGGGAAGCCACCGTCCGGCCCAGACAGCAGCCGGTCCAGCAGGCCGCCCATCCCCAGGCCAAGCAGGCCCGCGACGCCGCCTGCGTACCCAAACAGCCGCCCGCGCCAGGCTGGCGGAACGCACTTGCCGACCACGACCCAGTAGGCGGGCTGGTTGAACCCCATCGCACCTGCATGGACCGAGATGATCAGGAACAGCGCCCCGATCAGCCAGCCGGGGTGCGTCCGCCCCCACAGCAGCGTGAGCGGCACCAGCAGGAGCAGGGCGAACCGCTCCAGCAGGGCGATCCAGAACAAGTAGCCACGCGCCCGCGTGAGCCGACTGATGTATCCGACGACCAGCAGGCCGGGCAGGAAGACGAGCAGGTTGTAGAGCGCCGGCAGACAGCCGATCTCCGTGTTGCTGGCTTTCAAATGATGGAGAAAGAGCGGCAGGATGGTCGTCTGAGAGAACAAGGCTGCCCCCAGCGGCCAGCCGACCGCGTCTGTCAGACAGGCGGCAAAGTTGAAACGCTTGTCGGCGCGAGACAGGATACCAGGCGTATCGTTTTGGTCAGTCACGAGAAATGTTATTGGACGGGGTGGGGGCCGTTTCCTGCACTAATCGGCAAAGAAAGACCTCGTGCCCCTTGCCGATGCGGGCGAGAATGACGATGATCTCCTCCGAGCCGCGCAGCTTGAGCTGTTTGCGGACCTCGTCCGGCTCCTGCGGGAAGCCACGTTTCTTGATGATGACGCGGCCTACATCGCGGTCCATCAAGGCTTTTTGCAGCCGCTTATTGCCATAGGGGAACCGATCCAGGACTTCATAGGCATCCGCAAAGGGGGTAGAGACAAGCGTGTCCCCGAGCAGATAGGCGATCTGTGGGTCGATCGGCGCGGCGACAAGCTGCCGGGCGAGTGTCCTGACCAGATGCGCGCGGATAACGGCTGGGTCCGGCTCATACAAATAGCGGCCGGCGATGGCGCTCGGCTGCCCCGGCACATCTTCCTGGCCCGCCAGGCTGACTGGACCCATCGGGGTGATGACGGTCGCCCGCAGCGCGTCGCCGGACCGTGCCTCGCCGAGCCACAGCAGCGCTTCCCGGCACTCGCCACCTTCCGACAGAAATTCCAGTTCCGCCCCAAAGTGGCCCGCGAGGGCATGGTCAATGCCCGGCGACAGCTTGACCCCGATGCTCTCGATACCACGCGCGGAAAGCTCCGTCAGCCACGACAGCGGCGGCGCATAGTCTTCCGGGTCGGATACGCGGCGGCTGTCCCGGCGGCGTGCTGGATCCAGCCACGCTGCCTGAGCCGTAATCGGCGATTCGGTTATATCCTCCTGCACGACGACCACACGCTCCGCCAGCTCCCAAATGCGCGCATTTGCCTCCGCAAAAATCGCGCGGACCGGGTCACGTTCCAGCAGCGTCACTTGAAGTCCCGCGCGGGCGAAGGCCAGCGCATCGCCGCCGATCCCCCCGCCCAGATCGGCCACGGCCTGCGCCCCCGATGCCACTAATCGGGCCGCGTGGTAGTCCGCCGTGCCGCGCCCCGAAGCCTGCTCCAGAGCCTCGCGAACGAAGTACATCTCTGCCGCTGCCGGGCCGAACTTCGCCTGCCCCCGGCGGCGCAGCTCGGCCATCTCCCAGGCCGCCACCGCCGTCTCAGGAGCAACGCTCCGGCGCAGCCGCGTCAGGGCCGTCAGCATTTCCGCCCGTGCCGCCAGCAGCGCGTCAGCCTCGGCCAGCAATGTGCGGCCCGCCGGGGCGAGTAGAAATCGGGCAATATCTTCGTTCATCATAGGCGTGATACGGAGGGAATTATACCCGGCCTGGTGAATAGAAGCGCCATGTCCGAATTCCACCCGCCCCGCGACTGGGATGCCATTTATGCCGCATCCCCAGATCACTTCTTCGGCGAAGAGCCAAGCCTTCTCGCCCACTCCGCCCTACGCTTCTTCCGGATGCTCGGCGGCAGCCCCGAAAATGCGCTCGCCCTGGACCTCGGCTGCGGTGAGGGCCGGGACACAGTCTTTCTGGCCGAGGCCGGTTTCCATGTAGACGCCCGCGACGTGGCCCCCTCGGGGCTGGAGAAGACCCGTATCCTCTTGACGCGCCGGAACGTGCCCGCAGGCCAGGTGGAACTCACCGTGGGCGATGTGCGCGCTTTTGACTATCCGCCGAACACCTATGACCTGGCCCTGGCCGCCAATGTCTTCCAGTTCCTGCCGCCGGGCGAGGCCCCCGCCCATATCGCCCGCTTGCAGGGCGCCACCAAGTCCGGTGGCCTGTGCGCGGTCGGCGTCTTCAACGCAGCGATGGCAGGGTGGGGAGCACAGATCGGCGGCTTCTTCGCCTTGACCGCCGATGAGCTGCTGGCTTACTTCCCTCCATCCGGCGGCTGGCTGACGCTGGACCTGACCGAATACCGGCATTATAGCCGGCGGGACGATGCCGTGGCGTCATGGGTGTTCATCGTGGCCCGCAAGGAGACAACGCTATGAATGCTGCAAAACTCGCCGCACACCATCTATATCTGCTTGCCCCCGGCGCTTCGCCTGACGATGTCCGCCGGTTCTACCAGGGCGGGCTGGGGCTAGCCGAGGTACCGACGCCGCCCAGCCTCGCCCATGCCTCCGTTCTTTGGTTCTCTGCTGGGCCGATCACTTTCCACGTCGGCCACCCCGCCGAAGGCATCGTCGGGGATGGGCACGCGGCCCTAACAGCGGACGACGTAGACGCCGCCCGTGCCCACCTCATCTCCATGGGCTACATCGTCGAGGCCGAGTCCATCCCAATGGGCTATCCGCGTTTCTATGTCCGCGACCCCTGGGGCAACCAGTTCGAGATCCTCCCGTCCAAGCTGCCCTGACACTAATCAAGCCGCCTATGAATATACAAGTGCCCTTGTTCGTGGCGCCTTTGGTCATCGCGCTGCGGTGCATCACCCCATGACGGCGCGTCGTCCTATGATGGCGCGTATACCGCCCGTGATGCATGGTCTTTGCCGAGGCTGGCGTTGCAGGCAGCGCGCCTACCGCTAGAGTGAGCGCCGCCACCGAGAGTACGGCGGCCTGAATGATCTTCATGGACTTTCTCCAAGACTGATTTTCTATCGCCACAAAAGCACCCAAACGCCCCTCCCTGCAAACGGACGGCAGCATTCCGCTTGACTTCTCCGCAGGCCGGAGGTACAATCCCAAATTAAGGGTGTGGGGCGCAGGGGCAACACAGGTACATGACAAGATTCGGAATCCGCCAGGATCAATGGAGAAAAATCAAAACTGGCTTGCGCCCGGAAGTATCAGGCTCGCCATAGCGGAAGAGAATACGATTATCGTCCCGTTGGATAGCGGCGATTCCACCTCCTTTACACGGAGGCATACCACATCACAAGTTCGAGTCTTGTCGGGACGATGTGTTGCTCTTCAATCAAGGCCGCGGGTTCAAATCCCGCCCCCCAAAAGCCTCTTGCAATTCCGAGAGGCTGCAGGTATAATAGGCTCGTCGAAAGATAATGCCGCCTTAGCTCAGCCTGGTAGAGCACTCGACTGAAAATTGAGGTGTCACTGGTTCAAGTCCGGTAGGCGGCATTTCCCCCCATTCTAATCGCGATTTGAGCAGGGCAGAATAGAAGCAGAATGGATAAGGATGTCCTGCACGATTCACCGCTATCATTGATGGCAAGTGGCACAACCTGAAAAACTGCAAGCTTCGCCAAACATGTTCACTGTTCGGCATGCGCAACGCGCGGGATGTGTCAGAGCCGTGTCCCGCCAAGAAGTTCCAACTGAGCAAAACAAACCTGCTCAAGCGCTAGCTAACTGTCTTCGTGCCAGCTGATGAGTGTGGCCTTTATTGCGCCAGGCATCGCCGAGGACTGGAAGAAAGCCTGCGGATATCCACAGAGCAGGACGACGAAGAGTAACAATTACACAATGAATAGGGAGAGCTATGCTCTCCCTTTGGTGTCTCTGCGCCCCTAATGATAGCTTAGTCTTATGCCCTCTGAGCTGCGTCCTTTCCCCATCGTCGGCCATCGCGGCGCCCCGTTCCTGGTTCCGCCCGGCAACACGTTGGCCTCCCTGCGCCGGGCCGTCGAGGCGGGAGCCCAAATGCTGGAAGTGGATGTGCGCCGCACCCGTGACGATGTGCTCCTCCTCGACCACGAGAATGTCCACCTCCTCGACGGCCAAGAGGTCCCACTTTGGGACCGCAGCTTCACCCAATGGCGCCGCCATGGCGGCGAGTGGGGCGAGGACCTAACCACCCTCGACGACGCCTTCGCACTGGCACTCGAGGAAGGCGTCGGGCTGATGCTCGATTTCAAGGAGCCGGGAACCGAGGCGCTCATCGCCCGTGCCATCCGCCGCTCCGGCTTCCCCCTCGACTCGCTTCTCGTCGCCGGGGCGAGTGACATCAGCCGCCGTATCCTCCGCAGCCTCGACCCGCGCATTCCACTCAGCCTTACCCTGGATATCGAGCAGAAATCCTTGATCACTCCCGCTCTGCTCCTCGATCTCGACACCGAGGCTGTCACCTGGCATCACCGGCTCCTGACCCCCGAACTCGTGGACATCCTGCACCGGCGTGATAAGCTGGTCTACGCCTGGACCGTGGACCTTTCCGAAGACATGCGAAGGATGCGTCACGTCTGCAAAGTGGACGGCATCATCACCAATATGCCTGATATGCTCCGCAATATCGTCGGCTGACCCCTTGACAGGCGCTCCCGTTTTGCAGTATAATCCGCCCGTAACTCAATGTCAAACTCCTGCCGACATGGCTCAGTGGTAGAGCAGCTGTTTCGTAAACAGCAGGTCCGCGGTTCGAATCCGCGTGTCGGCTTCTGGTTTACTCACGAAAAGCCCGGAGACTCCATGTCCTCGCTCACGCCCCGTGACGACCACCGTCGTCGCGGGGCTTTTTGCGCGACCGACCGTTAGGTTTTATACCGCATCGCTGTCCGAAAATGTGGCCTTGACTAACCGTGCTACACCAAACCGAGTTTCGTTCGGCAAGCCGAACAGCATGGCGGCTGCGCGCTGGACAGGACCAAGATAGGCTGAAGCGGAGGATGAAACTGTGAGACGGAATTACTGATCCTCATGTAAAGAACTGATGTTACGCACGGACTATGACCGGGCCGTGAACGACCCGTCTGGGGGGCGAGACGCCGACCGCCCTGCGGGCGGGAGAGAAAGACTGCTCCTGCGGTCGCAGACCGGTTGGCCGCAGGCCCCCCAGACCTGCCGTTCACGGCGGGACTGCACCCGGCGGCGGAACGGCGTAACATCAGTATTCAAGCCTGACCTGGTAGGCGAATGAGAGCAAGCCCACTGTTGGGGGAAGACGGGACGCGCTTAGGCTAGTTCTAAGGTGTAACCCCACGCGATCTTCTCTCCTACCTC
>JANLUQ010000149.1:0-21540 GCA_031363565.1 Armatimonadota bacterium
GCATAGGTGGGTGAAGCGCATGGGGCGGTCTTGATCCTCCGCCCGCAGGGCGGTCGGCGTCCTCGCCCCTCAGACCTGCCGTTCACGGCGGGGCGCTCACAGCCCGGCGCTCACAGCCCGGCGCTCACAGCCCAGCGCTCACAGCCCGGCGCTTACGGCTCGGCGCTTACAGCCCGGCGCTTGCGGCTCGGCGCTCAGAGTGAGGCTTGCGTAACATCAGTTACGTCATTAAAGCCATCGGCGACTCGAAGACGCTGGCGTCGGCCAGGAACCTGCGGGGCGGTGTAACCACGCAAATCAAGGCGTATGACCCCGCCATGTTCTCTGTTGGGGAAGCGGGGACGTTGACACTGCCTGCGTATTCTGGACGAAGCGAGCCACGCTATGCACGGCCTTTAGGGGAAGAAACAGCGTCCCAAAATGCTCTCGCTTTCCTTGCAAAACAAGCCGCCACTGTCCAAACCCGTATGCGCCTCACTGAAAACGCCCTCGGTTTCTAGGAAGCGAATCACCGAGCTAGGCCAGACCTGCAAAAGCTCACAGATCCCACGCGCGACTATACGAACGCGACCTCTGAGTACAGAGACCTTCTCGTAAGACTTGACGTAGCCAGGTTGCAGAACGACTTGAGGCATGTGCAGATGCGGCGATGAAGTCAGCATTAAGCCGACACCGTCTCCGGCTCGAAGGCCCACTCCCGGCGGCGAAGGCAAAGCAAAGGCTGTCTCAATAGGATGGCCTTTGCTTAATGGTGAAGTATACTCAGAGACATGGTACAAATGACATGGGAAGAGGCCGCCTCGGATATGGGCCAGTTGCTGGAAGAGGTCAAACAAGGGGAAGAGTTCGTGATTACGCGCGACGACGCGCCCCTGGCTCGCCGGTCCCCGCGCCCCGTCAGCCGGGAAGCGCAGTGGGAATTGCCACCTACACCGCAGAGGATTTCGATGCGCCTCTGGAAGATTTTCAGGAGTACCAATAGTGCGCCTCATCCTAGACACCCATGTCTTGCTCTGGTTCCTGCTGACGCCGGGAAAACTCAGCGCGGCGGCCTTGTCCGCCGTTCAAGGAGCGGAGAATCAGGTGTACGTCAGCCTCGTCAGCGCGTGGGAGAGGAACATCAAAAGCGGCCTCGGCAAACTCAGCCTCACGCAGCCTATTGAGCCATTCATCCTCGACCAAGCACAGCGCGACCGCTTTGATATCCTTCCAATCACGCTGGCACATATCGCCGCCGTCGAGCGAATACCTCATCGCCACCGCGACCGTTTCGACCGGCTGCTGGTCGCGCAGAGCCTCGTTGAGAACATTCCACTCATCTCCGCCGACAGCTTCGTCCACGCCTACCTAATCACCCATGTCTGGTGATGCACCGCCTTCACACTCCCAACGTCTCCTGCTCGGCGACCGCCTGCTCCCACGCACCTAGGGCGGCCAGCAGGTCGTCTTGCAGGCGCGTGTGCTCGGCGGCCAGCGCAACCATGTCGGCGACGGTGTCGGAGGGGCGGGCGAGGCGGGCCTCGACTTCTCCGATGCGGGTCTCGGTCGCGTTGACGGCGCTTTCGGTCGTCAGGACGCGCTCGCGCGCCCGGACGCGGGCTTTGCTCAGGTCGCGGGCGTTCATGGTCGGCGGGACGGGCGGGGCCGTGCCGTTCGTCTTGACGGGGGCGGCGGCTTTCACAGGCGCAGGCGGCGGGGCGGGGACGGCCTTGCGCGCGAGGGTATTGGACGGGGCGGGCGCAGGTGCCTTCTGCGCCTCGCGCCAGGCATTGTAGTTGCCTTCGAACAGGGTCCCCTGCCCCGTTCCCGTCAGGGCCAGCGTCTTGGTCGTCGTCGCGTTCAGGAGGTAGCGATCATGGGAGATCAGAAGCAAGGTCCCCTCGTACCGGGCCAGCATCTCGGTCAGCACCTCGCAGCTTGCGATGTCTAGGTGGTTCGTCGGCACATCCAGGATGAGCAGGTTGCACGGCTCCAGAATCATGCGGGCCAGGGCCAGCTTGTTCTTCTCGCCGCCCGACAGCATGCCGACGCCCTTGAACACATCATCGCCGGTGAACAGGAACCGGGCCAGATAGTTACGCGCCTCGGTCTCGGTCATGTCGGCGGCGTCGAGGATCGAGTCGAGAACGCTGATGTCAGGGCGCAGGCCGTCGGCGGCGTGCTGGGAGAAGTAGGCGACGCGGGCATTGTGGCCCAGGCCGACCGACCCGCGCGTCGGCTGCTCCATACCGAGGATCAGCTTCACCAGGGTCGTTTTACCCGCCCCAATCGGGCCGACCAGACCGACGCGCTCGCCGCGCTCGATCAGGAAGTTGAGGTCGTCGAACAAAGTCCGTTCGCCGAAGGTCTTGGTCAGGCTTTCGGCCCGCAGAACGTCCCGCCCGATGCGGCCCGCCGAATCGGCATCAAACAGGGCGCGGACATTGCGGTTATCGGTGTAGACTCGGTCCACTTTGTCCATACGCTCGATGCGCGTCTCCATGCGTGCCCGCAGCTTGCTCTGGACCGAGTCGCCGCCCATATTCTTCTTGATGACCGCTTCCAGGCGGGCGATCTCCGCCCGCTGCTGATCATACATGTCCTGCTGCCGAGCGAGCCGTTCGTCCTTCTGCCGCCGGAAGTGGCTGTAGTTGCCCTTGAAGACCGTCAATCGCTGGTTTTCGAGGTCCCCGATCGAGTCGGCCACGGCATCCAGGAAGTACCGGTCGTGGCTGACAAGGAGGATAGCCCCCTCATAGCTCTTCAGAAACCCTTCCAGCCACTCGGTCGCCGCGATATCCAGGTGGTTCGTCGGTTCGTCCAAGATAAGCAGGTCAGGCCGGGCGAGGACGATCTTTGCCAGGGCCAGCCGCGTCTGCTCGCCGCCCGAGCAGGACCCGACGCGCTTTCCGTGGTCGGAGGGGGTGAATCCCAGCTTCTCCAGCACCATCGGGATATCCGCTTCGATGCGGTAACCGCCCGCCGCCTCGAATGCCTCGCGGGCATGGGAATAGGATTCCATCGCCGTTTCCAGGGTCTCGTCGGTGGCGGCCGACGACATGGCTTCTTCCCACCGCTGCACCTCGGCTTCCAAGGCGCGCACGCCGAGGAAGACGGACTGCGCTTCTTCTAGGATGGTGTGTTCGGGGTGGACCGGCGCTTCCTGCCGCAGATACCCGAGGCTGTGCCCCGCCGCAAGTGCAGCCCTGCCTGTGTCCGGCAGCTCCTGCCCCAGCAGGATACGGAGCAGCGTGGTCTTGCCGCAGCCATTGCGGCCGACAAGACCCATCTTCTGCCCCGCCGCGACGCTGAAATTGATTTCCTGGAACAGCAGATCTGTTCCATAGCTTTTTTCGAGATTAGTGACCGTCAGAATACTCATAGTGGATAGTTGATTTGCCTTAAAAACGCCTTCTATTGTAGCCGAGGGAGGCAGGGGGTGTCAAGGCGGGGCGCAGGAGAATGGCCCCCGGACAGGAGCATCCAGGGGCCAGCCCGTGATTTGGTAGGCATATGGCTTAGATCGCCAAGGGTGGACTAAGTGGCGTCTGGACAAAGTCGAAACAGTCCGTCATGTCGTCTGCGGCCACCAGCCGCCTCTGACGATGGCGTCAAACCGCTGCACGGTCCAGTTCATGCCGTCGGTGACATCGCCGGTCGGGTGCTCGCTGAGGGGGTCGGTTTTGCGGCTGCCGTGGGCGGCGCCTGCTGTCGGAAGTATTACAAGAGTTTGGCACACGAACACCCGCGAATTTGTTAAGGCGAGGTTAAATATCGCCCCGCCGATCCTGCCGAGGAGGCAGCAGCAGGAACCCATCGGCGGGGAGGCGTATTAACAGACCATGACCATCATCACAGGCCTGCTGGGCCTGCTCGGCCTGTTCCTCGTGCTCCTGATCATCTGGGAGGGCTTCGAAACCATCATCCTGCCCCGCAGTGTCACTCGTCAGCTCCGCCTGACGCGCGGTTTCTATATGGCGCTCTGGCCATTCTCGGCGGCCGTCGCGAAGCGGCTTTCCACGGGCCGGCGGCAGCTTTTCCTCAGCTACTTCGGGCCGCTCTCCCTGCCCCTGCTGCTGGTCCTCTGGGCACTCGCCCTGGTCGTCGGCTTCGCCCTGATTCAATTCTCCCTCCCATTCGCGCTGGACCGCGTGCCGGGGATGACCCGCTTTGGGACGGCCCTGTATCAGAGCGGTGTGACTTTCTTTACGCTGGGCTACGGGGACGTGACCCCCCATACCAATCTCGCCCGCTTCTTCGCCGTCACCGAGGCCGGGGTGGGCTTCGCGTTCCTCGCCGTCGTCATCGGGTATCTACCCGTGCTGTACCAGGCCTTCTCGCGGCGCGAGTCGATCATCTCACTGCTCGACGCCCGCGCCTCCTCGCCGCCTTCGGCGACCGAGATGCTGCGGCGTCACAGCGAGGGCCACCGTATGGCGTCGCTGACGGCCCTGCTGGCGGACTGGGAGGTCTGGGCGTCGGAGGTGCTGGAAAGCCATCTCTCCTACCCCGTTCTGAGCTACTACCGCTCCCAGCATGACCACCAATCCTGGCTGGGCGCGCTGACGGCCATTATGGATACCTGCTCCCTGCTCCTCGTCGGCTTCGCGGGTGACCCAGAGTGGCAGGACGCGCTGCGCTGGCAGGCGCGGATGACACTGGCGATGTGCCGCCACACCATCGTTGACCTGGCCTACATCTTCAACCGGGCACCGGACAGGTCCGTCCCGAACCGCCTGCCACCCGAAGACCTCGCCACTCTGCGTCTGACGCTGGCCCGCGCCGGCCTGCCGCTGTGCGACGGCCCGGAGGATGATGCCAAGCTTGCCGAACTGCGCGCACTGTACGAGCCGTATGTCGCCAGCCTGGGCAAGTTCCTGATGTTCTCCATTCCGCCCTGGCTGCCAAGCCCTGACACGCCCGATAACTGGCGGACCAGTGCCTGGGACCGCGACACGAGGCATTTCTAGGTCATGCCCCTAGCAGACACACCACAGGAGAAACAGGGGTGGGACACGCGCGCCTAGCTGGTGGGCATCCTCGGCGGGGTAGTCGGGGGCAGCATAACGGCCTGGGCCGACTATCCGCCCTTTGCGAGACGTATCAACACAGCGGTTCATTCTGCCGGTGCCGCTGACTGGATCAGTGGGGGCGCTGCATTCCTCAGTCTGCTCGTGCTGCCGGCCGTGATCAGCGGCATCGCACGCCGCTGGACATTCCTCTGGGGTATTCTGCCATTTGCCTTGTCCCTGGCGGCGATTGAGGTGGAGGACTGGGTGGAGAACGGGCCGGGTCATGTCAAGCAGTTCTGGGGCCTTTTGCTCGCCCTCTGCTGCTGTCTGCTGGTTTCTTCAGGTCCCGTTTCCCTGTTCCGCTCTATGCACGCCCGCACCTGGCGGAGGCGCGAAGCCGCCCATGCTGCCCTTGCGGCACAGCGCGAAGCCGCTTCCATCCCGCAGGAGGGCGTCTGGCCGCCGCCGCCGGACTACCGGAGGTGAGGGAGGCGGGAGTGAAGGTGAGCGCGATGAATCACGCACCTACGCAGATGTGTCTGTTGACCGTTCAGGGCGAGGTAGTCAGCGCATGTGCTATAATCAGGAACCCATGAACCAGCCACCAAAAATCGCCGTCGTCGCCATTCAGGTCGACTTCCAGAAACACATTGATATGCTGACGCGACTCGGGGCGGACGCCTACTCCGCCCGGACGCCCGGCGACATCGCGCGCGCGGACGGGGTCATCCTGCCCGGCGGCGAGAGCACAACCATCGGCAAGCTGCTGGCCCGCTACGGCGTGGATGCGGCTATCGTGGAGGCATCGGCCCAGGGCAAACCGATCTACGGGACCTGCGCGGGCCTGATCCTGCTGGCGCGCGGCATCGCCGAGGGAACCGGCGGGCGTGGCGGACAGCCGACACTGGGGCTGCTGGACGCCATCGTCGCCCGCAACGCTTTTGGGCGGCAGGTGGACTCGTTCGAGATAGCCCTAGACATCCCCACCCTGGGGCTGCCCCCGCTGCGGGCGGTCTTCATCCGCGCTCCCTACGTTGTCGAGGCCGGGCCGGACGTCGAGACGCTGGCGACCTATAACGGCAAGGCCGTTTTCGTCCGCCAGGGGACCATTCTCGGCAGCGCCTTCCACCCGGAGCTGACGGACGACGAGCGTCCACATCGCCTGTTTCTATCACTCATCACAGGCCCATGAAAAGCGTCATGAAAAGCGTCATGAAAGACCGCCGCTGGCTTGTAGGCGCGGCCGCCGGCCTGTGCCTGCTGGGTCTGCTGGCGCTCTGGCTGCGGCCCGGTGGCACCCGTGCCGCCGAGAGGAAACCGGACGCGCCGCTGACACTGCTCTGGCAGCGGCAGGTCGCCGGGTTCCGGGGGGCGGCCTTATCGCCGCAGGGGGAGCTGATCGCCCTGACTAGCGGGGCCAAAGGGGCCGTCTCGCTCTGGCACTGGCGGACGCAGCCCGACCGGCCGCTCTGGATCCACCCGGCCACCAATGCCTCGGCGGTGGATGTGAGCGCTGCCGGCTCCTTCGTGGTCGCCTGGTCCCCACTAGACCCTGCCCAGCCGGCATTCACCGTGCTGCGCGGCGAAGACGGTGCGACACTCTCGCACCGGACGCTCGATGGCGCGGTCTGGGACGCGCAGATTTCCGCCGACGGCACCTATGCGGGCGTGGTCACGGGCGGCAAGATGCTGTGGCTGTATACGCTCAGTGACCAGCCTTACCGACCGGGAAAAGCCGAGAAGCGCATCCGCTCCTGGTCCCTCGGGGGAATCGGCGACTCGATCGCCATCACCTCCCCGCCCGCCGCCTCCTATCTCGTCACGGGCGCCTGGGACGACAGCAGTCTGGCCTGCTACACCCTGTATGGAAAATGCCTGTGGCAATACCCCGAGAAATCTCTCACGCGGCCCCGGCTGACAGACCGGCTGTTCACGGCTCAGCTTTCTGCAAATGGCAGGTATGTCCTGGGAACCTCCTACGGCAATGTCCGCGAGAGCGACCCGGCCCTCTACCTCTGGCGCAGCGACGGCGGCGGCACCCCGCAATGGAAGATGGAACTGGGGAATGACGCCTTTTACCCAAGCGCGCAGATCACCGAGGACGGCGGGTATGTGGCCGTATCTTACCTGCACCAGATCGTGCGGGGTGACCGGAGCCTCTCTGAACACCGCCTCCGCCTCCTGAACCACGACGGCAGCACGCGCTGGCAGGGCGGCGGCCTGCTCTTCTCCCCGACTCTGGTCGCGCTGGCCCCGGATGGCAGCAGCGTCCTCGTCTCGGACGGACATCGGACGCTGTACGCCCTGGGCGGCAAAGACGGTCGCATCCTCGCAAGCTACCCCCAGCCCGGCCTATTGCGCCAGACGGCGCTTTCGGCGGATGGCCACGTCCTACTGGTCTATACAGGCGATGGGACCTTGAGTTTGTTCCGGGTGGGAGGAACCTAACCCGGCGCAGCTGTATACCCCGCTCCGTTCCTACGGAGGGCACCCGACTCCCTGTTAGGGAGGGGTAAGCAACAGAGAAGCCCCTGACTCTCATCGAGAGTCAGAGGCTTGCTGCACAAAGTGAAATGGCTGGGTATGGGTCATGCTCTCGAACCTATACTTCCTCAGTATCGGTTCGGATGTCGGCAGCGCATCAACACAGATGTTGACGATCCCTCGACGCAAAGCCTCGCGGATGCGGACGGCGACCATTTGGGTAAACTACCCCCTGCCGTTCCAAGTCCAGCCGGTTTAGGACGCTTGTTGTTCTTCTGTTCCCATTCTTTCGACTTGGTCCCTAGACAAGCACCGCGTCTGTCATACTCGCCAGGTGCTCGGACTCGCCCGCCATGCCGCCGATGCTGAGCTTGATGTCGGCCCGGTTTTCGATCTTCTCTACCCTGCCGTCCTTGATCCAGATCACGCGGTCGGACACGTCCACCATCTTGTAGTCATGGGTCGCCGTGATGATGGTCACGCCCTGCTCTTTGTTCAGCCGGCGCAGCAAGGCGATGATCTCCTCGCCCGTCTTCGAGTCCAGGTTGCCGGTCGGCTCGTCGGCGAGGATGATGCTGGGGTTGTTCGCCAAGGACCGGGCGATGGCAACGCGCTGCTGCTGACCGCCCGAGAGCTGCGAGGGCTTGTGGTGGTAGCGGTGCCCCAGGCCAACGATGTCCAATAGCTCCATGCCGCGCGCGATTCCGTCGTCGGTCGGCTGTCCGGCAAAGATAGTCGGCAGGGTGACATTCTCCAGGGCCGTCATGACCGTGATCAGGTTGAACGTCTGGAAGATGTAGCCGATGGTGTGGCAGCGTAGGTACGCGAGTTCTCCGGCATCAAGCTGCGCCATGTCCACATCGTTAATGAACACGCTGCCGCTGTCCGGCTTGTCCAGGCCACCGATGGCATTGAACAGGGTGGACTTGCCGGACCCCGACGGTCCCATGATGGAGATGTACTCGCCGCGCCGGATGTCCACATTGACCCCGTCGAGCGCACGCAGCTTCTCTTCGCCGAGTGTAAAGACTTTGACGACGTCCTTGGTGCGGACGATATATTCCGTTGCTGACACTGATGATTTCTCCGATTGTCCCCGGATTGAAATCCGGGTCTTTAGAAGTGCGAACGTCCACCGGTGTGGACGGAGGAACAAGCCCGCCCGAATTAGACTTCCGTGCGGAGGGCTGCGGCGGGCGGCATCTGGGCGGCGCGCTGCGCCGGCACCAGGGCCGCAATCAGGGTGATGAGGCCACCAATAACAACGCTGCCGAGGAGCGTCAGAAGGATGACGCTGAACGTCAACCGGGTGACGCCGGGATTCCAGCCGAGCGAGGCCCAGCGGACCAGGAAGATTCCGATGAAGCCCAGCACCCAGCCGGCAAACGAGGCCACGAAACCCATGAAAATCGCCTCGATCAGGAACAAACGGACGATCAGCGAATTTAGTGCACCCAGGCACTTCATCGTCCCGATCTCACGGAACCGCTCTGAGACGGACATCAGCATGGAGTTTGTGATGCCGACGCCGCACACCAGCAGAGCCATCCCAACCAGCCAAATCTGGCGGTTGAAGGATGCGGAGTTATGAGGCTCCAGCAGCGCGGTCACGCCCGAGAAGCACAGGAAGGCGATGCCTAAAAAGATGCCCGCCCCGGTGATCATGGAGCGCCAGAAGCGAATTTTCAAAGAGTTCATGGCGATCTGGATCGCCTTGCTCCAGGGCAGATTGATCTGCGTCTTAATGCCGCCTTCGCCTTTTGGTTTGCGGCCGTTGTCGCTGATCGCTACGGACATTGGTTGTCCCCTTTCCAGTACTAATTCCATTTGCCTTTGCCGAGTCCGCCTTCGCCCCGCCCGGGTGAAGCCCGATGAGGCCGCGCTGGGCGAACATCCGCATGGCCGTGATGACGCCGACCTCGCCCTGGCGTCGGTTCATTTTGTATGTCTCGCAGGCGTACCGGATGAGTTGATCAACGCTGTGCTGCCCATCACAGCGCGCCCAAAGCTGGGCATTGATCTCGTCTAGCTCGATGGTCTTGGTCGCCGTGACGCGGAAGATTCGCGTCAGGATCTTGCCCACCCGGTCGTCCCGGCGCGGGACGGTCAGCCGCGCGCCCGGCGTCTCGTCCTCGGGCCGCATCTCCCATTCGATCCCACGGCTGCGGGCCGGCTTCAAGGCCAGCATCTCACCACGCGGCAAGCCGGCCTTTTCGCGTGCCAGGAATGGGATGGACTGGCGCAGGCTGTCGAGCAGACTCAGCCGTGACATAGTGTACGCTCGACGATCTGTTCGACCATGTCCGGCTGCGGGCGGCGGCTGAACGACTGCACCAGATGGACCTTGTTGCTCTCAGGGCACTCCCAGATGCGGGCCTCGAAGTGGGTCGCGGGCATTTGCAGCCGCGTGAGCTGCGGCACGGCATGGGACATCCAGTAGGACAAGCCCAGCCGACGCCCCGTGAGCGCAAGCGCAGGGTGCCCTTGCGCGGTCGCCTCGCGTGCCTCATATTTAAGCTGCCCCTCTAGGGCCTGGTTCTTCTGCTGGAACCATTGGTCTAGATAAGCGCCTCGGAGCTGGACGTTCGCGACGCCCCACTGCTCGACGGTGAGCGAGTCCATCGAGTTGCCGCGCACGAATGGAAGCTGCACATAGATATTCATGAGCTGCGGCTTGGTCTTCAAAGCATAGTCACTCGGTGCCTGCGTGTGCAGGTCATACAGCGACCAGACGCGCCAATCGGTATCTTCTGCGTGACATTCCAGGGTTTGCAGGGCATCGGAGGCCAGGTTGCCGAAGTCGTCCCGCACGCCGCCGACGACCTGCGCGATGACGACGCGCATGCACTCGGAGCAATGCCAGATGCGTCCGACCGCCTTCCGGTCGGCCTTCCAAGTGAACGACCGCAGGCCGGTCCGCTCCGGGTGGTGTGTGTCCGGGATCGTCTTGATCTGCGTCACGGTCGCGATCTTCTGCCGCTTCGCGCTTTTCTCGATCGAGGCGAGGTAGAGCATCAGCCGCTTTTCTAGATCAGCATCAGTTACCTTGCCCTTGACCGGAATCCAGCGGATGTCCACGCCCAGGACGCCGTGCGTCTGGAATTCGCTGTTGTCCAGCCGCAAGCTCCCTGCTTTGGCGTCTCCACCATACGAGACCAGGTTCCAGGCAGGCGGGGCCTGCATCGTCAGGCCCTGCCAGCCCATCGTCTTCCAGTCCTTGTGGGCAGGCGGGCGGCTTACTTCTTGTCTTACGAGTGTTGTCACGTTTAGTTATACGAACCTAGAAGGGCAGGAAGTTCACGGTCTTTTGAATCAGGGCCAGGGCAATGGCGCACATGCCGATCAGGCCCGTACCGCAAGCGAAGCCGGCCAGCAGGACCGGCGTATACAACTGCCAGCGTTCCAGACCAAAGCGCTTGGCGAAGTAGTAGCGGCCCAGGAGCGCTCCGATGAAGGTCGGGATCGTGTTGTGCGGGATGTTGCCGATGCCGCCGATGAAGCCGTAGAAGAACAGCAGAGGCCACTTGAACAGCAAGGTCGCGCCGTACAGCCCTCCCGCGACCAGCGCACCGATGCCGATGACCGGCGCCTTGATGGCGTGCAATGCCCACGAGGCCCCATTGCCCGAGTTGATCTGCGTCCAGATGGACAGGTTGATGACCGAAAGTGGCCAGAACTTCTGCGCATAAGGGAACTGTGCCGAGGGGATGTCGTTCGTATGCCACAGGAAGCCCCAGTAGACGAAACTCGTGATCAAGATGAGCGGCAGCATCGTCAGCTCTAGCCAGAGGATACTGGTGAACTTGGTCCCGGTCAGCTCGATCTCGCGGAACTTCTGCGCCTGCCCACCGTAGTCGTTGAGCGGCAGCGGCGCGAACCAGATATCCGGCTTGGTATAGCCGCTCCGCAGAACGACCGCCTGGTTCAAGAACGGGAACGTGATGCCCTGTCCCGTCAGACCGATCAGGCGGGCCGAGACGTAGGAGTTCAATGGAGTCCAGACCAGCCCGTAGAAGATGACGATGGCGATGGGGAATGCGGGGACGATCTGGTGGTTCAGGAGGACGTACCCACAGGTCGCCGCGAACCAGGTGCCCGCCGCGGCCCACCAGGGGAAGTCTCCGCGTCCTTCCGGCACTTTGCCCAGGCTCCCGCGCTTAGCCGTCCGCTCCGTCCCGCGCGACTTGATGACCGTGATCAGGACCGCGCTGATGCCGATGGCCGCGATGGCGAGCTGCGTCCCGATACCGAACGACATCCAGAAGTCGAAGTCAATCGAGGCCTTGGTCTGGATCGTCGGCGAGCCGGGGACCCAATGCGGGAAGATGCTGTTTTGGCCGCCGACGAGGTGTGCCGCGCCGATATGGTACATGATCGGGTTCGCGACGATTTGCGCGAGGACCGAGGAGATGAAGCTGCCCAGCACGATGGAGTACGGCAGGATGAACCCGAACAAGACTAGGCCGAGGTCGGGATTATAGCCGGTCAACGCAGTCGGCAGGATGCGCTCGGTATTGGGCGTCAGGTCCATGAACGGGATCGGCAGGATGGTCACCGGCTTGCCCAGGGCGACGCCAGTGAAGATCGGGATCGCCAGGTAGAAGAAGCCGAAGATCAGGCCGACAATGGTTCCAGTCGAGAAGACCTGCCAGCGCCACGAGTCCTCCTTGGTGGACGCCTCGGCCAGCGCGGTCGCGCCGGACGCGGCGATGGGGGCGAACGGGAAGGGCAGGCGCTCCACATCGGAGGTGATGCGGAACAGCATATAGCCCAGGCCCATCCACTTCATGCGGTCGAAGACCTGGCCGAACAGCATGATGGCGATGGGGAATAGCCAGGCGGTGTCCCACAGACTGCGGTGGGTATAAGCCGGCGAGCCGGGCTGCGGTCCGATCCAGGAGGGCAATAGGTGAACGACGCCCGCCATGGCCGGCGACTGCATGATGTACTGCGTCGCGATGAACGCGCCGAACGGCCCACCCGAGATGCCGGGCAGCGAGCCGAAGCCGGAGCCGGCCAGTGCGCCCGCCATGTAGAACAGGCAGTAAATCTCCTGCCGCTTGAGCGGGAGGAATGAGCGGCGGGCGATCTCGGAGAACAAGACGATGGTGACCCACTGTGCGGCCGCCCCCAGCCCCTGCCCAGCGACCAGGCCGAGATAGATCGAGCCGGGGAGCATGATCAGGCAGACGAAGAGCATGCCCACCACGACCTTGCCGGTGAAGCCGTTCTCGAACTGTATCTGCTGGCCACCCTCGTCATTGGCCGTGTCTTCGGATCGTTCGCGTGCGGATTCGATGTCATCGAGAGGCGCATCGTCCCGCCCTCGCTTCGGTTTTTGTTCCAGTGACGCCACGGGGGCATGTCTCCTTAGTCGTCTGAGGCCTCCCCGCCCCCAATGCTGGGGGAACCGGAGTTCATGCCTTCAATGTTTTCTCTGCCCCCCCAGCATTGGGGACGGGGGGCCTTTTCCCTAAATCGCCGGCGCGACTGCCGCCGTCTCACCTGCTGCGACCGGAGTGGGGACCGTACCGACACCCCCGCCAATCTCCATGTACCGCTCGCGCTGATCCGCCGTCAGGGTGCGCCAGATCAAGAACTGCTTGCGGACGACATTCAGGAATCGGCGGTTGACACGCTTCCAGTTGGACACGTCGCCAGACACGCGCGTCAGGGTCAGGTTGACGGCGTAGACGTCTTCTAGATCGGTCGGGGCGGTGTCCAGCGCGATGGTCTGCGACACGCCCAGGTCGAAGGGCGCGAGCCAGATGCGACCGGTCAGCCGGTATCCCATCCCTAGGTCCATGACCTCGCGGCCTGCGCGGATGTCCTGTGTCAAGAAGTCGCCCACGGACTGCTCTTCATAGGCCCGGAACCACTCGGCGAGGAACTGGTTGATGCCGGGTGCCTGTGCCCCCGCTACAGCGAACGGCAGGGACAGCTTCCAGACATCGCCGTCCGGCTCGGGCACCTTCCAGGTGCGGTCCACGGCGGGCGTCGCCACCTCGGACGCCTTGCGGGCGGGGAAGATTGTGGACAGCAGGACGACGGCGACGACCAGGCCGATGGCAAGCTCCGCCGAGGTGGAGGAGAAGTTCAAATATAGGCCGGGCAGGATATGGAAGACCGAGATGGCCTTTGCCAGCCCCTGCCCAATCAGATAGCCCGAGACGGCCCCGATGATGCCATAGACCAGGGCCTCGGCGATGAACAGCATGGCGATGTTCGAGGGCGACAGGCCGATACTCGAAAAGATCGCGATCTCCTTGACCCGCTCGAAGACCGACCCGAGCATCGTGTTCAAGACGATCAGGGCGGCGATCAGGATAGGGATGATGATGTTGATCAAGCCCTGCGAGGAGGTCGCACCGATAGCCGAGAAGCGGTGGTTGTCGGTCGAGTCAACGACGGTTCCATTGGCAAGCTTCTTGAAGCCGCCCGCGTACAGGTTCAGGTCCAGGCGCGGCATCAGGTCTTGCAGCTCGGTATAGACGGTCGGCCCAGACCCCATGTTGATGCCGACCGATTCGAGGCTGCCGCCCAGGTTGATCAGGGTCGTGTAAGGGATGTACAGCACGGCATCCGGGTCCAGGTGCAGATACTCCTGGAAGCCTTGGGAGGCGGCGGACTGCGAGGCGGATGTGGTCGAGCTGCTGCTCTGGCTCTGCTGGGCCTGGTAGTCTACCGGGGTCAAGGTCTCGTTATCCAGATCCTTGATGGCTTTGAACTTGTCCGGGTCCATGATGCCGATGACGAGGTAGGGCACGCCGCTGAAGTTCACCGTCACCTTGCCGATGTCGTTTGGGGTGATCTGGAGGCTGGCCGCGACCGCCTTAGGGATAATCGCCGCATAGGTGTCGGTGCCGTTGAACCAGCGGCCCTCCGGCTTGCCGTCCGGCCCGGTCACCAGGGCCTTGTCCATGCCGGTCACCAATGCCTCCTGCGGCGTGAAGCCGGTGACGCCCTTGACGTCGGTTCCCAGATGTGCGCGGGTCAGGTGCAGGAAGGTGGTCTGGCCCGGCGTGGTCCCGAAGAACCAGGCGCGCGGGGCGACCGGGTAGCGGCTGCCGTACTCGTCGTTAAGAAGCCGGTAGGCCGTGAAGTCCAAAGGGTCCCAGGTCGGCAGGCGCAGAAGAAGGCCCTTGTAGACGGACGCGCCCGGCGCGGACACGTCGTTGTAGCGGATGGTGTTGACAATGGAGGTAAACGACAATACGGTAAAAGTCAAAAGTACTAATGTCAGGCAGGTCAGCAGCGTCCGCTCCTTGCGGCGGCGCATATTGGAGATGCCCAGCGCGAAGGCGGCGAAGGCGATGCTGGCCTTGCCTACATCGGCCTTGTGGACGCCGGACACGGACTTGTTGAACTGCTTGAGCTGTTCTTCGAACTTGCCCCAGACCAGCAGGGAGACGATGACGGACAGGGCCAGCATGACGAACGCGATCAGGATGATCAAAGGGTTGACCGAGCCGATGGCGAAGGCCGGGTGGATCTGCGAGAAGATGACAAAGACGACCAGGAAGATGCCGAAGGCCGCCCCAAGCTGCCGCTTCAGGTCGGAGAAGCCGAATAGCAGCCGTTCCAGGAAGTAGGCAAAGGGGATCAGTAGGAACAGGTAGAAGATGACTCCCTGGACGACGTCGTTCGCCGTCTGCTGCACCTGTGGGTAGACGCGCGCCTCGTTGGCCCAGGCCTCCCGGCTGTAGGCGTCGAACAGCTCGTAGTCCTTCTTCTGGTAGGCCGCCAAAGCCTGCTTGATCTCGCCCGCCGCCTGATCATGCAGGAATGTCACCGGGTTAGTCTTGTCGCCGAGCTGGACGATGCGGAACTTCGCCAGGTTACGGATGCGGAAGTCGTCCAGGCTCCACATGTCCTTGGCGACGCGCAGGGATGTGTTGTTGATCGCACCGTAGCGGACGATGTCGTCCGGGTTGTTCGGGTCGGGCGGCTTGTTATAGTTCGCCAGCCGGGCCGAGGGGACACCGACGGCATAGCCGATGCCGGTCGGATGGTCGGGCGTGGAGTTGATCAGTAGGAAACGGATCGCCGGCCCGTCGCCCGCGATGACCTTGAGGCGCGTGGTCTTATCCGGCGGCGAGAACAGGGTCAGCAGCCCCTGGCCGCGCTCGATGCCGTACTGGCGCGGCTCGCTGTCTGAGGCACCATCGAAAACGCTGATGTCGTTGACACGCTTCAGGGCGCCCTGGTTGACCAGCTCGTAGATGGTGGTGGCGACGCACGGGAAGACGATGACCTGCGTCTGCTTGTAGTCGCTGGTCAGGTCGAACTCGATGGGGTAGTTTGCCGCGCCGTTGACCCCGAGGTCCGGCGCGTAATCCACATCGCCCCGGTTGCCGAGCGCGTCATCGGTCGGGTGCAGGCGGAAGGCGTCGAGATGAACCTTCCCGTCCGCCGGGAACCGCAGGCCGCTCCCATTGGAGATGACCAGAGGCATGCCCACAAAGTCGAAGGCCGCCGTGCCGGGCTGGGTCGCCTGGATCAAGTTGGTGCGGACTCCAGTCGAGCTGGTAGAATAAGAGCCGACCACGGCCAAAGTATCGGTGATCGGCTTGTCGGGGACGAAGTTGGTCTTCGGGTCGAACAGCAGAACGCGTCCGTGCAGGCGGCTGTAGCCGAGCCGCAAGCCCTGCCGGGTCCAGGCAGGCCAGGTGGGCACGGGCATCAGCGAGGCGGCGCTATCGGTCGGGATCGCGTTCGGGTCGTTGGTATCGTTGAGGACATGCCAGTACTCACAGGCCAGGACTCTCGTTTGTGCGGCGAGGTTGACGACATTGACCGTGGGCAGAGTATCTGCGGGCGTGTCTACCTTCTGCCGGGAGTCGTCGGTGGTGGCGAAGGTGATCCCCTTGCCGCCCGCCATGGTCGCCGTCTCGGCATCGAAGGCGAAGAGGCCGGGGAGGTAGTTGCGCCAGCCCTTACCGTTCGCGCCGTTGACGCCGTCCGCGAAGGTTGTGGCAGGGTCGAAGCCGAGCACCTGGCCGATCTTCTCGGCGTTCTCGCGCATCGTCCGCCCGATGTCGGAGAAGTCGCTCTGGATGTCCTCGCGGTAGCCGTAAAAGTCGCCCTTGTAGAAGACGCCCACGCTGCTCGTCTGCGAGGACAGGTCCAGACCGCTGAATAGCAGGAGATTGGTCCGGTCCGGGAGCGGCGCATGGAAGACGCTGTGCTTCACCGAGTCGAGCGTCGAGATGGGACGCCAGTCGTCCATATGTTTGTCCACGAACGTCCGCGCGCCCTGGATGCCCAGGAAGTGCGCGCCGCAGGCGACGAACTGGACTGTGCGCTTGGGCGGGTGTGCCTTGAAGGCACGCGCCAATTCGAGCAGGGCGGCGATGCCATCCGCCGACTCGGCTCCAGGGGCCTGAGTCGGGACAATGGACATGGAATCGTAGAAGGACTCGATCACGATGTTCTGGTCGGCCAGCGGCCCCATGCCCTGGATGGTGCCGACGATGTTGGAGGCCGTGCCGGTCCGCCACGGGTTGTCGCAGGTTAGGTGGACCGAGAAGTTGGGCGTCGTGAGCGCGGCAGACTGGAGCAGGGCGGCATCGCCGCGCGTGATCCAGAACCGAGGCATGTTGATTGGCAGGCGCAGGAACTTCAACTCCCCCTCGCCGCGCTGGATCTGGTCCGGCTCGACGAAGAGGATCGCCTTCGCGCCCAGCCGGGCGGCGTTCTGCCAGTCAATGCCGCAGTTGAAGTCCAGCAGAACGATGCTGCCCTCGACCGGCTTGCCCCGGAAGGCGCGCAGGTCCCCGCGCCCAGCATAGATCAAGGGGCCATCAATGCCGCCTGCGGGCAGAGTGGAGGTGCGGACGAGGTTGGGCCACAGCGGCTGTAAGGCCAGCGGCCGGGGCAGCCCCGCGCCCTGCACGAACGCGCCGTTGTCGGTGGGGATGGTGACGGGAAACTGCTCCTCATGGACGCTGCCTGCGCCCAGGATCTGCTTCATCTGCGCCAGCACATAGGCCCGCGCCTGGTCGCCCCCCGGCGTCCCTGCCATGCGGGAGTGTGCGATGACGGGCGCGCCGGCGGGCTGGTTGGGAATGGTGTAATGAATACCCGAGAGGTCGGCGATCGTCTTGGATAGCCGGGCGGGGCTGACGCCGCCGGCTAGCGCGACATAGTTCCTCGCCGCCTCGGGGTCCACTTTGATCTTGGTCTGGTCGGCGCGCGCCGCCGTCGTCAAACCTACAAGCGTCATCAGCAGGCATAGGCAAGAGAGAAAATGGAACTGAGAATGCGCGCCGGGAGCGCGCTGTAAATCCTTCATGCAGATCAATCCTTGGTCGGCGGCCCGGCGCAACGCCGTCGGGCGCACGGGCTGACTAACGTTGAGAGGTTAAGAGAATGTTAAGAGGGCCAAATCGAAAGCATAATCATAATATCACAAAGCCACAAAAAAGGCAATAGGGCAAAGACAGTAAAGCGGCGGTCTTTAAACCATACGGAACGACGCCCCGCCGGGGACTGAGGAATGACCTGTGACAGCCTCCGTCAGCCCCGGTGGGACGTTGATTCGCCGTTTTCCTGGTCGAGCCGAGCGACCGACAGCCGAGACAGCCGGAGGAGCCGAGACAGCCGGAGGAGCCGAGTGGTTGAAAACCACTCGCTAGGAAAGGTGTCCTTCGGACACAAGACAGGACCCACGCGCCGCCTCTGCCCGTCCGCAGGACGCTTCTCCTAGCGAGTGGTTTTCAACCACTCGGCTCCTCCGGCGCGGCACCCAGATACCGCCCCCGTCACCCCGCCATCGCCTGTCCCGGTTTCCAGTCCGACCCGCACAGACCCCCCGACTGGATCGCCTCCAGCACCCGCAAGGTCTCCTCCACCGAACGCCCCACGTTCAGGTTGTGCGTCACCGCGTATTGGATGACGCCCTCCGGGTCAATGATGAACAGCCCCCGCAAGGCCACCCCCTCCTCTTCCAGCAGAATGCCGTAGTCGCGGGCGATCCGCCCCGTCTTGTCCGACAGCAGCGGGAAGCGCAGACCTTCGATGCCCTGCCGGTCGCGCCCCATCCCCATCCAGACCCGGTGCGAGTAGACCGAGTCGGTGGAGGCCCCGAGGATGTCCGCGTCGAGGTCCGTGAACTCGCCCAGGCGGTCGGACAGGGCGGTGATCTCGGTGGGGCAAACGGTGGTGAAGTCGAGGGGATACCAGAAGAAGACAAGCCAGCGGCCCGCATAGTCCGCCCGGCTAACGGTCTGGATGGGGGCGCTGACGGCCTCGCCGGGGAAGGCGGCGGGGGCGGTGAAGTCGGGGGCGGGCTGACCGACCTGGGCGGGGATGTTCATGGCTTACTGTTTCCTGAACTTGGGATGCAAAGAGCGCCTGATAGGAACTCACCCGTCGCCTGTAGCAGCGGGAGGGCGTGCGGCCTCCCAAGCGTCGCCCTGGCCCCACCAACTCGACCACCAGCGGTGGATGGCATACGCCTCCGGGAAGGCTTCGCTCGCGCGCTCCTTCTGATGCACGAAGTAGGGGTAGAACAGGGCGGGCCGGAACAGGAGAAAGTCCCGGTGCTCGCCCAGGTACTGCTCCCCTTCTGCCCGCCAGGCGAGGTACTGCGCCTGGAAATACTGCGGCCCGGTTCGGACCGCGACGTTATAATTCTCATGCGCCGCATACCACTCTGGCAGCCTGTCCACGGCCCGCGCGAACAGGGGGTGGCCCGGCACCGCTCCCAGGATAGCAATCTCCATATACTGCGTGCTGATGTCCACCAGGACGGGGTCCATCCGCCCGGCGAAGCCCTCGCAATTCTGGATCAGGTCGTCAATCGACCTCTGGCAGTCCATGTCCATATCCGCGTAGACGCCGCCGAACTGGTATAGCAACTCATAGCGAAGAACGTCGGCGCGGTGGCCGGTGTTCTTGCTCCGGTCATAGAGCGCGCGGTTCTGCATGGGCGGCAGGTTGTCTTTTGTCCACAGGCGCATCTCCCACTTGGGGTGGTGCCGTCGCCACTTCGCCATCATCTCCTCTGCCGCCGGGGGCAGCGGGTCGTCGCCGATCCAGGTGTGGTGGATGATTTTCGGGATGGCAAGCCGGGCCGACGGGTGCGTTAGGCGCATCGGGGCGGCTTCGGGATCGATGGGTTCTTGCGTGACATCTTCCAGAAATCGGGGAGCCTCATGCCAAGAACCAACACCGGTCGTGGTTCTCCCCACATGCTGGATCAGGCTCGGAACAGTGGCAAACAGAGGCAGATCTTCTTGAAGCAAGTAGTCCCGCAGCAAATAGTCGTAGTGGTCCCTGTTAGCGACCACGCCATGCCGCCTCAGATACTTGGCATACCCCTGCCGCACTCGCGCGGGGTAATAAACTCCCTGTGTCCCAGCAAAAGGTTGGAGGGGGTACACGGCGTACAAACAGCTTTCTTTTGGATGCCAGCCATACGGGTCGTAGATAGTCAGCGCAAACTCCGAGCCGAACCTGTCTTCCAGTGCCGCCAGTGCCATGTCTAGTCGATGACGCCATCCCCGTGCGAATTTGACATCGTCCTCTATAATCAAGCTACCTCGTGTACCTAGGTCACACTGGGTCAGGCACCGATAGTAGTTCCACGTTGCCCTATTTCTCACGTCGGTGTTCTCAATCCAAGACCAAGCATGAGAACCCATCTCGATGACCGTGATCCCTGGGAGTGAGCGATAGCCAGCCTGACCTTTCCCCCGAAAACTGTACCACTGGCATGGTGAGTATTGACCCGAAAGGTAAAATACTCGAATGCAGAAGAACCAGTTCACTGACGAGCAGATCGTTGCCATTTTGCAGCAAGCCGAAAAAGGCGGAAAGACCGTTGCCGAGGTCTGCCGTCAGCACAATGTTTCCGAAAACAGCTTCTACCGCTGGCGCACCCGCTTCGGCGGCATGAACACCAACGAAGCCGCCCGAGTCCGCGAACTCGAAAAAGAAAACGCACGGCTCAAGCGACTCCTGGCTGAACGTGACTTGGAGGTCGACATCATCAAGGAAATCCTGCAAAAAAAGTAGCAGGGACCGCTGATCCGCTGGCCGAAGCACGGGCGGCGGTTGCCCTGGCAACAGAACGCGGCCTCTCTGAGCGCGGTGCCTGCCGCTTGGTAAAAGTATGCCGTTCCAGCGCCCGCTACCAAGCGCATCCGCGTGACGACCAGGCTCTGCAAGAGCAGATGGAACAGATCAAGCAAAAGCACCCACGCTTCGGGACGCCGCGTGTTCATGCGCTGCTGCGGGCAGACGGCCAATCCGTCAACCACAAGCGCATCGAGCGCCTCTGGCGAAAGAGTGGCCTTCAGGTAGCGCCACGCCCGAAGAAGCGTAAGATCAAGACGGGACGCCGCGTTCCTTGCCAAGCGGAGCGGCCTAATCATGTTTGGAGCTACGACTTCCAGGAAGACAGCTTGCTGTCTGGGCGCAAGATACGGCTGCTGAACGTGCTGGACGAGTTCACCCGCGAGTGGCTTTCGGTGACGGTCGGCGTCTCTTTGACGAGCCAAGCCGTGCTTGCTACCTTAAAGCCGTTGTTCGCATCACGCCAAACCCCGTGCTTTGTGCGAAGCGATAACGGGCCTGAGTTCATTGCCGCCGAGGTCCAAAGCTGGCTGAAAGAGAGCGGCTCCGCGCCACATTACATTGATCCTGGCTGTCCGTGGCAGAACGGGTTCACCGAGAGCTTCCACGGCAAACTGCGTGACGAGTTACTTGACCGCGAAGTTTTCGCTTCCGTCGCTGAAGCCCGGGTTCGCCTAGGAGCGCATCGGCGCTGGTACAATGAGGAGCGCCCGCACAGCAGCTTGAAGTATAGGCCACCCGCCGCGTTTGCGCGGGACTGGCAGCAAGACCTAAAACAACAGGAGCAGGCGCGGAAGAAACCGCCTGGCTAGATCACTAAAACACTCACTTTGCCCATGGTACATAAGTACCCGCCCAGAATTAGGTTTGATTTAGCCCCGCGCTCTGTCGGAAGGGCGAGAAACTGATTGTCAGCGACTTGCCCACGGCCTTGAGCGCCAGCCAGACCTGATAATGCAGCGTCGGGGCGTCCGCATAGTCCTCG
>JANLUQ010000193.1:0-1953 GCA_031363565.1 Armatimonadota bacterium
TGCGCGGATGCTTGGCCTGTTATGGGTCGTGGCGATCTTGACTTGAACAGCGTTGATGTAAGAATGGTACAATATCTTCTGCGTGACCGAGGCCTGTCCGTCGCTGTCGATGGACGCTTTGGGGTACGGACACAAGAGCGAGTACATCAATTTCAACTCTCACGAAGGTTGGCATCTACAGGGAAGGTAGATGGGCCGACCTGGAAGCAGCTGATTGTCATTCTCCATCCGGGGGACCATGGTGACGCAGTACGGGCAATGCAGAGTTCTTTGCAACAATACGACGAAGGCTCGTCTATAGACGGACATTTTGGTAGACGAACTATCAAGTCACTGCGAGCGTTCCATAAATTGATGCATTTGCCGAGCAACGATGCTGTTGGGCCACTGACCTGGCAACGTCTTACTGATCCACTCGCCGATTAGCAGGTACATCTTACAGTCGCAAAAAAGCCCGCCGGAGCCTCATGCTCCGGCGGGCCGCTATCCTCACCCTTCCCTCTACTCTCCCACCGACACCCCGATCTTGCGCTGGATGTCGTCCAGCACCGTCACCCCCTGACGCACCTTCTCCAGCCCGTCCCCGATCATCGGGATCATCCCGTTCTCGATGGCCGCCTCCCGGATGACATGCGTCTCCGCCGACTCCATCGTCAGGCGGTGGATGCGCGTGTTGGCGACCAATACCTCATGCACCGCGACCCGCCCGCGCGTCCCATGCCCGTCGCACTTGGCGCAGCCCGGCCCCTCGAACAGCACCATCCCCGGCACGATCCCGCCGCCCAGGGCGCGGAACATGGCAAGCTGATCGCTGTCCGGGAAGAACTCGCGCCTGCAGGCCGGGCAGAGCCGCCGCACCAGACGCTGGGCGACCACGCCCGCCACGGTCGAGGCGATCAGGAAGGGTGGGACGCCCATGTCCAGCAGGCGGCTGACCGCGCCCGCGGCCTCGTTGCAGTGCAGTGTAGACAGGACTAAGTGGCCGGTCAGGGCCGCCCGGAAGGCGATCTCCGCCGTCTCGGCATCGCGGATCTCGCCGACCAAAACCACGTCTGGGTCCTGCCGCAGAATGGCCCGGAGCTGCCGGGCAAAGGTCAGTCCTGCCCGCTCATTGACGTTGGACTGGCTGATGCCTTCCAACTCGTACTCAATGGGGTCCTCGCACGTCATGATGTTCGTGGCGGGCGACCGCAGGGCGTTCAGGGCCGCATACAGCGTGGTCGTCTTGCCCGAGCCGGTGGGACCCGTGACCAGGATGATGCCGTGTGGCTTGCGGATCAAGGAGTTGAAGGAGAGCAGGTTGTGCGGCGAAAACCCAAGCTCGTCCAGGCCCATGCTGGCCGTGCTGCGGTCCAGAATTCGCATGACCACGCGCTCGCCGTACTGCGTCGGCAGGGTCGAGACGCGCAGGTCAATGTTCTTGCCCTCCACCCGCAATGCGATGCGGCCGTCGAGCGGCAGGCGGCGCTCGGCGATGTCCATCTCGCCCAGGATCTTGATGCGCGAGACAGTCGCCGCGTGCAGGTTGCGCGGCACGGTCTTGATGGTCTGGAGCTGACCGTCGATCCGGTAGCGGATCAGGAAGTCTTTTTTGCGCGGCTCGATATGGATGTCCGATGTCCGCCGCCGGACGGCCTCGGAGAAAAGCGTGTTGACGAACCGGATGACCGGTGCCTGCTCGCCCTGGCGCATCGTGTCGCCCAGGTCAATCTCGCTCTCGTCGGGCACGATCAGGTCCAGCGAGTCGAGGCTCGCCAGCTCGATGGTCTCGGACATCGCCTCCGAATGGGCATCGTTCTGGGAGGCGTGATACGCCCGCTCTAGGGATGAGTGCAGGCCGCTCTCGCTCGCAAGCTGTGGCTCGACCCGGCGGCGCGTCTCGCGCTGCACATGGTCAATCGACTCGACGTCCCTTGGGTCCACCATCGCCAGGCTGATCCGGGCGTGGCCATT
>JANLUQ010000271.1:0-12504 GCA_031363565.1 Armatimonadota bacterium
ATGCGGCCCCCGTGTGCCTCGACCGCCAGCTTGCAAAAGGTCAGGCCCAGCCCCGTGGACATCTTGCGCCCGGCCTTGCGGTTCTCGACCTGGCCGAATTTCTCGAAGATGCGGTCGAATGCCTCGGGGGGGATGCCCTCGCCCGTGTCGCGGACGCCGAACAGCATGCCCTCCTCGCCTAGTTTGGCGGAGGCGGTGATGGTGCCGCCGACGGGCGTGAACTTGATGGCGTTGCCCAGCAGGTTGACTATGGTCCGGCGCAGCTTATCCTCGTCCCCGAGGAACGGAGGCAGGTCCGGCGCGGCCTGCTCGACCAGCGTCAGCCCGCCGGCCTGGGCCAGCATGCCGACCTGCGCCATCGCCCGCTCGATGAGGCCCGCCGCCGTCAGCGGAATCCGGCTCAAGGGCACTGACTCCTGTTCCATCTTCTCGACATCCAGCAAATCGTTGATCATGCCCAGCAGCGTTTGGCCGCCGTTCACGGCGATCTCCAGCATCTCGGCCTGCATTTCATTCATGCCGCCCACCAGCGGCACGGTCTGAAGGCCGCTCAGGAGGGATGTGAGCGGCGTCCGTAAGTCGTGGACGATCATATTCGTCAGGTCGTCCCGCAGCTGTTCCAGCTCCTGGAGGCGGCGGTAGCTATCGGCCAGGGCGGCCGTGTAGCGCAGTTCGCGGTCGCGGGCGCGCTTCTCGCGCAGGCTGGCCCCGACCCGGGCGCGCAGCAGAGTGGGGTTGAAGGGCTTGGGCAGATAGTCCGCCGCGCCCATCTCGATGCAGCGAACCACGCTGTCTGTCTCGTCGAGCGCGGAGATCATGATTACGGGCAGCCGCTGCGTCGCAGGGTCACTTTTGATGCGCGACAGCACCTCATATCCGTCCATGTCCGGCATCATAATATCGAGCAGGACCAGATCGAAGGGCTGGTCAACCAGCGCCTCGAGTGCCTCCTGACCGCCGGATGCGGTGACCGCCCAGTGCCCCTGCTTTTGCAGGCGGCGGGCGAGGACATCACGATTCTCCTCGTTGTCATCCACGACCAGCAGCAGGCCGCCTTCCTCGCTCCCGGCCTGCGCTTCGCTCGAAGGCGTGAAGTCAAGCGGAAGCGCCCTCGCCGGCGTCGGCGCCGGAGCATCGGCAAGGCCAAGGGCGGCGGTATTCAGCCGCTCCTCCACCAGCGCCAGCAGCCGCTTGCCGGCCGCATGAATCTTCTCCACATCGGCGATGAGGTCCGGCCTGTCCAGGCCGCGCAGGTCGTCAAGCACCATCTCGCCGTAGCCGAGGACCTGCCCGATCGGGTTCCGCAGGTCGTGCCGTAGGTCCGCGAGGGCCTTTTCATTCATGTCGCCACGCCTCCCACCAGCAGCCCCTCGATTTTGCCGAGCAGGCGCGGCAGATCAACCGGCTTGGTGTCGTATTCGTCGCACCCTGCCGCGACGGCTTTGTCGCGGTCGTCGGACATGGCGTGGGCGGTCAGGGCGATGATGGGGATGCCGCGCGTTTCGGGGTCGGCCTTGATCCGGCGTGTCGCTTCCCAGCCGTCCAGGACAGGCAGGCTCATGTCCATTAGGATTAGGTCCGGCTTCTCGGCCATCGCCTGCGACACGCCTGCGCCCCCGTCATTCGCCAGGGCGACTTCATACCCCTTGCGGACGAGGCGGCGCGAAAGCATGTCCCGATTGTCTTCGTTGTCTTCGACCAGCAGAATCTTCGGCATCGGACTCCCTCTACTCTTTCCGGGTAGTGATCAGGGCACGGACCTCGCGCAAGAGGGCGTCCTGATCCCACACGCCCTTCTGGACGATCTTTTCGACGGAACCGTTTAATCTCAGCCGGTCTGCATCGGTGATGTCTTTTGCCGTCAGCACAATGACCGGGATCGACTGCCACTCAGGGCGCTCGCGCAGACGCTGGGCGAACTCGAACCCGTCCATCTCCGGCATCATCAGGTCCAGTAGGATCAAGTTTGGGTTTGCGGATTCCAGACATTCGAGCGCGACACGCCCATTGGTTGCCTCGATGACGTTCCAGCCTTCGCGCGCCAGCATGTCGCGCATCATCTCGCGTGTGGGTTCATCGTCCTCGACCAGCAGGACGCCGCAGGTTCCCTCCTTGCAGCGGAAGCGCCCGAGCAGGGCGGCGAGACGGCCCCGGTCAACTGGCTTGGTCAGATAGTCTGTCGCGCCCAGGGCGAAGCCGATGTTCTTATCGTCCACCATCGTCAGCATGACGACGGGGATGTCCTGCGTTTCCGGGTCCGCCTTGAGCTGCTGCAAAACGGCCCAACCGTCAATGCCGGGCATCATCACGTCCAGGGTGATGGCGGCGGGGCGCAGCGATCGGGCCAGCCGCAGGCCCTCCTCCCCGCCGCCCGCCGTCGCGGGTCGAAACCCCTCTTTGGACAGGAACCGGTGCATCAGGTCCCGCACCGCCGGGTCGTCATCAATCACCAGCACCAAGTCGCCGTCGGTCGCCATCGGCGTCGTCTCCGAGTAGACAGCGGCCGGCGCAGCGTCCCCGACAAGATTCGACTCGCGGACGACGACCGGCAGGCGGAGCGTAAACACCGACCCTTTCCCCGGCTCGCTCTCGACCTCAGTGTCCCCGCCCATCATGCGGCAGAAGCGGCGCGTGATCGCAAGGCCCAGGCCGGTCCCGCCGTATTTGCGCGTGGTAGAGGAGTCCGCCTGCGCGAATGCCTCGAACAGCCCCGCCATCTGCTCCGCCGTCATGCCGATGCCCGAGTCGCGGACCGCAAACAGCCAGTCGGTGCCGTCGCGCCGGACATCGAGCGAGATCTCGCCGTTCTCGGTGAACTTGGTCGCGTTAGACAGCAAATTGAAGAGAGACTGGCGGACTTTGGTCAGATCGGCGTGCATTTTCCCGATATCCGGGGGATAGTGAACGACCAGGCGGTTGTTCTTCTTCGCGACCAAGGTCTGCACTGTGGCGGCGACATCACCGACGACCTCGGCGATATCGAACTCTTCCAGGTACAGCTCCATCTTGCCCGCCTCGATCTTGGACAGATCCAAGATGTCGTTGATAAGTGTGAGCAGGTGCTTCCCGGCGTTCCGAATCTTCTGCAGGTCTGGAGTGAATGAGTCCAGTCCCTCCTCCTCTGCCTCCTCTTGCAGCATCTCGGAGTAGCCTAGAATAGCGTTCATAGGAGTACGCAGCTCGTGGCTCATGTTGGCGAGAAACTGTGACTTGGTCCGAGAGGCGGCCTCGGCCGCGTCTTTCGCGCGCCGCAGATCTTCCTCGGCCTGCTTGCGCCGCGTGATGTCGGCGAACGTCACGACCGCCCCCGTCAGCACGCCGTCTTCCAAGATCGGGGACGACGAATATTCGACCGGGAACGAGGTCCCGTCGCCCCGCCAGAAAACCTCATCGTCCATGCGGCAGCTCTGCCCGGTCTGGAAGGCGCGGTAGATGGGGCACTCCTCTGCCGGGTAGGGGGAACCGTCGGCGCGGCTATGATGGGTCAGCTGGTGCATGTTCCGGCCCAGCGTCGCCTCGGGTGCAACGCCTAGCATCCGCGCCGCCGCCCGGTTGAAGAATGTACAGTTGCCGTTTATGTCCAGGCCGAACAGCCCTTCGCCTGTCGACTCCAGGAGGAGCCGGTTGCTGTTGTCCAGCCGGATACGCTCGCTCTCGGCCCGCTTGGTTTCCGTAATGTCACGCACGAAGGCGCTGAAGGAGACGCCTTCCTGTGAATGCACCGGCACGATCGCGATCCCGATTGGGAACTCGGTCCCGTCCCGCCGCAGGGCGGCGATCTCGATCCGCTGGTTCAGCACCGGCCCTTCGCCCGTCTGGAGGTAATGGGCCAGGCCGCGCCGATGCGCGTCCCGATAGGCTTCGGGAATGATTGTCTCGGCCAGAGCCTGCCCGACCGCCTCCGCGCGCGTGCGGCCAAAGATCAGTTCAGCCTGCGCGTTCCAGCCGGTAATCACACCGCCCGCGTCGGCGTTGATGACGGCATCCAGGGCGGTGTCTAAGGTCAGCCGCAGACGCTCCTCGCTCTCATGGATGGCCTGGGCCTGACGCCGCGTGGTCGCCGTCGCTTCGGCGAACTCGGCGGCGAGCTGCTGCAACTGCCGCCGCGCCGACAGCCCCAGCAGGCTGCCCCCAGCGAGGGTGGCGAGCAGGGCGATCCCGATGGCGGCGTTCGCGCGGCCTCGGGCGGCTTCAACGCGCACGGCGCGCAGGTCTTCTTCCTCCACGATGAACACGCCGAACTGGGCGCGCATCGAATCCATGAGCTGTTTGCCGTGGTTGTCCTGGGCGGAGGGCAGGCTGACGCCCCGGCCCGGTACCACCCGGCCGATCTCGGCGCGGGCGTCCGTCGCCCACTGTGCCCGAAGTGATTGGATGTCGCTGACCCGACGGTGCTGGACGAGGCTGTCCCTGACCAAAGTGTCGAGGCGGGCCAGCGCCCCGTCCATCTGCGCCTCGCCGCTCCGGTAAGGCTGCAAATAGGTTGGGTCGCCCGAGAGCAGATAGCCGCGCTTGCCGGTCTCCATGTCCAGCAGCAGTTTTTGGGAGAGGTTTGCCTGGGCGATGATGACATCGGTGTGCTCGACCCAGGCAGCCATGCGCAGCAGGCTAACGATCTGCCAGATCAGGA
The DNA here is from genome assembly GCA_031363565.1 of Armatimonadota bacterium. Taxonomy (GTDB): domain Bacteria; phylum Armatimonadota; class Armatimonadia; order Armatimonadales; family Capsulimonadaceae; genus JANXMY01. The sequence continues at coordinate 4,631 of JANLUQ010000271.1, forward strand.
CGACGGACAGGGCGGCCATGAGCAGCAGCGGCAACAGGGCAGAGCGCGTCAGGAGGCGGTTAAAACGGGCTTCGTTGATAAGGGGGCGCATTGTCCGCAGTGTACCCAATCGGCGGCTGTCACACCCCTAAAGTACCAGGGTTTATAGGGTATAACGGCACTATGGTAAGGCTCAATAAATTCCTGCTTCCCACGCTCCCGCCCCAAGTCTCGGTCCCAAAGTATGACCGCCTGGGCATCATGCCGGGCATCGCCCACATCGGCGTCGGCGGGTTCCACCGGGCGCACGAAGCGGTCTACCTTGATGACCTCATGGCGCAAGGTGCCGGGCGGGAGTGGGGCATCTGCGGCGTCGGCCTGCGTCCCGCCGATAAGGCGATGCGGGATGCCCTCGTCCCGCAGGACTGCCTATATACGGTCGTCGCCCGCAGCGCCGAGGGAGACACGGCGCGTGTCATTGGCTCACTCACGCGCTATTTGTTCGCACCCGAGGAGACCGAACCCGTTTTGGATGCCCTGGCCGCGCCCCAAACACGCATCGTCTCGCTGACCATCACGGAGGGCGGGTACAACTTTAACCAGGCCACGGGCGAGTTCAACACGGACGACCCGGACATCTTACACGATTTGCTGGACCCGGCTCACCCCGTAAGCGTGTTCGGCTATCTGGCCGAAGCGCTGGACCGAAGGCGGCGGGCCGGGCACGCGCCGTTCACCGTACTCTCGTGCGACAATGTGCCCCAGAACGGCGACATGGCCCGGAAGACGCTGCTGGCCTTCGCCGCCCGACGCGACCCGGCCCTCCACGACTGGATCGCCGCCCATGTCGCCTTCCCGAACAGCATGGTGGACCGGATCACGCCCCAAACGACCGATGCGGACCGGGAAATGGTGCGCGCCGAGTTCGGCATCGAGGACGCCTGGCCCGTCGTCTGTGAGCCGTTCCGCCAGTGGATCATCGAGGACGTATTTTCAAATGGCCGCCCGCCGCTGGAACAGGTCGGGGTGCAGTTCACCACGGATGTCCATCCTTATGAGATGATGAAGCTGCGCCTGCTGAACGCAAGCCACTCGGCGATGGGCTACCTCGGATTTTTGGCCGGCTACCAATATATCCACGAGATCATGGCCGATGACCTGTTCCGTGAATATATCCGGCGGCTGATGGACCAGGAAGTGACGCCGCTGCTCGCGCCTGTGCCGGGGATTGACCTGGCGGCCTACAAGGCGACCCTGCTGACGCGCTTCGCGAACCCGACGATTAAGGACCAGGTGACGCGCATCTGCCTGGACGGCTCCTCCAAGGTTCCCAAGTTCCTCCTCCCGTCACTTAGCGAGGCCCTGGCGTCCGGGGGGCAGACGACGCTGCTCACGCTGGCCCTGGCAGGCTGGTTCCGTTATCTGCGGGGAGAAGACGAGCAGGGCAGGCCCTACACCATTGATGACCCGCGCGCTGCCGAGCTGCAAGCGCTGGCGCGTCAGGGGAAAGCAGACCCAGGCCTCCTGCTCGGCCTGACCGACCTCTTCGGCGACCTCGGCCAGTCGCCCACACTTGTCGCCGAACTGAGGCGTTTCGGGGAACAACTCGACGCGGTCGGCGCACGGGCGACACTGGCGCAGGCGCTCGGCTAGGGGAGCCAGGGTGGAACGTCCTGTAGGGGCGCTGCTTGCCGCGCCCTCCTTTCCTTGCCGCGCCCTCCTTTCCTTGCCGCGCCCTCCTTGCCTTCAAGTTCGGCTCCCCCAAAATTGGGGGCAGGGAAGGGGCGATCCGCTTCCGTAATCCGGGGAGGAAAGCCGCCGCACAAGGTCGAATAAGAAGCCAGTCACTCCAATCTTTAGGAACCGCCTTATGGAAACTATATGTCCTATTTAGACTTGCCGCTGGGCGATCAGGCGCCGGTCATCGTCAACATGATCGTCGAGATCCCGCAGGGATCCTCCAATAAATACGAATTCGACCACGAGCTGGGCGTCTTCAAGCTGGACCGTACCCTCTACTCGCCGCTGTTCTACCCGTTCGACTATGGCTGGATCTGCGACACTTTGGCCGAGGACGGCGACCCGCTGGACATCCTCGTTATCACGACCCAGCCGACTTTCCCTGGCTGCCTCATCGCCGCCCGCCCACTCGGGGTCCTGATGATGCGGGACGAGAAGGGGCCAGACGAGAAGATTCTGTCGGTCGCCGCCGCCGACCCGCGCTTTGAGGGCATCGAGCACCTGTCGGACCTGCCCGCCCACATCCTCAAAGAGATCGTCCACTTCTTCGACATCTACAAAGACCTGGAAGACAAAGAGACTACCGTGCTGGGCTGGCAGGATGTCGCCACCGCCCATCAGGTCATCGAGAAGTTCCGCATTCAGGACGGTCACGGACACTAGGAACGGGCTTTAGGAGCAAGATTGGGAACCGCTTACACGCCGGGGCTGAAGGTCAGCCCTCACACACTCATCCAGCGCACGCGCCGCCTGCCGCTCAAGGGCGACGTGCTGGTCGAAACAGGCCAGGTCGTCACGCCTGACACGATCGTGGCGCGCGCCTCGCTGCCAGGCCTGATGCAGTCCGTCAAGGTCGCCGCACAGCTTGGGATAGACGCCGACGAGCTGCCCGGCGCCCTCCTGGTCAAAGAAGGCGATGAGGTCGAGAAGGGGCAGGTGATCGCCGCTACCAAGGCTTTCTTCGGTATGTTCAAGTCCGAGGCCAAGTCGCCGGTCACGGGCCGCGTCGAAACCATCAGCGCCGTTTCCGGCAATGTCGGTGTCCGCCAGCCGCCCCTGCCGATCAACCTGACCGCCTACCTGTCGGGCAGCATCGCCGAGACCATGCCTGGCGAGGGCGTCATCGTCCAGACCGAGGGCGCTCTTATTCAAGGTATCTTCGGCATCGGCGGTGAGCGGGTGGGGGAGATCCAGATGGTCTCCACCGCGCCCGAGAGCGACCTGACCGAAGCCGAGATCACGCCCGCTTTGGCCGGAAAGATCATTGTCGGTGGCGCGAACATCTCCGGCGCGGCCCTGCGGAAAGCCTCCGAGGTCGGCGTCAAGGGCATCGTTGTCGGCGGCATCATTGACAAAGACCTGATCGCCTTCTTGGGCTACGACATCGGCGTAGCCATCACCGGCCACGAGAACATCACCCTCACTCTGGTCATCACCGAGGGCTTCGGCACCATCGCCATGGCCCGCCGTACCTTCGAGCTGTTGAAATCGCTCGAAGGCAAGTCCGCCTCGATTAATGGCGCGACCCAGATCCGCGCGGGCGTCATCCGCCCCGAAGTCATCGTCCCTCTCGGTGCCCTCGCTGGAGGCATGGCGGCACGCAGCGAGGACGAGGGCAACCTGTCCATCGGGACGTCCATCCGCATCATCCGCGAACCCTACTTCGGCAAGCTGGCGACCGTTGCCGGCCTGCCGCCCAAGCTCACCGTCATCGGGTCGGGCGCTTCGGTGCGCGTCTTGGAAGCGACCCTGGCCGATGGGTCGGTCGTCACGGTGCCGAGGGCCAACGTGGAGATCATCGAAGGCTAAGTAAGTGGGCTGGGACAAGTCCCGCCCTAGCGACATCATCTCTTTAAGGAGGGCACCCATGCCCAAGAAACCCAATATCCTGCTGATCGCCGTAGATTCGCTGCGCGCCGACCATGTGAGCAGCTACGGCTACCCGCGCCTGACGACCCCGCACCTGGACCGCTTCGCGGAGGGGGGGACGCTGTTTGAAAACACCTACAGCGCGCATATCCCCACGACTAGCGCGTACAGCTCGATGCTGACTGGCATGGACGTCTTCTCCACCCAAGTCGTTGCCCTGCGCCACCAGGGGCCGCTGCGCCCCGAAGTCACCACCCTCCCCGAGATGCTGCGCGCGGCGGGATATGACACCACCTGCGTCGGCTTTGGCGGCAATGCGGCCTCGCGCGGCTTTGACCGGTATCTGGAGTTCCCCGGCTGGGGAAGCTGGAACACCGGCCGCAGCCCGAAAGCGCAGAATTTAAACGAGGTCGCACTGCCTGAACTAGACCGGCTGGCCGCTCAGGAGCAGCCCTTCTTCTTGTTCCTGCGCCATATGGACCCCCACGCGCCCTACCTGCCCCCCGCCCCGTTCGAGCGGATGTTTTACCACGGCGACGAGTGTGACCCCGCGAACACGACGATGCAGCCGGTCATGGACTTCAAGCCGTTCCGCGACTTTTTTGCCAGTTGGATGCCCCCCGGTATCACCGACAAGGACTACATCATCGCCCAGTACGACGGCGCGGTCGCCTATATGGACTCGTGTATCCAGGCCATCTTCCAGGCACTGGAGTCGCGTGGCATCCTGGATGAAACCATCGTCGTGTTCAACTCAGACCACGGCGAGACGCTTTACGACCACGAGTGCTGGTTCGACCACCACGGCCTGTATGACCCGACCCTGCACGTCCCACTCGTCATCCGCTATCCGGGCAAGGTCGCTGTGGGCAAGCGAGTCAGCGGTCATAATCAGCATCAGGACTTGGTGCCGACGCTGCTGGAACTTGCTGGCATCGAGACCGATGTCTCTTTCGACGGCCAAAGCCTGGTCCCGATGATGCGCGGCGAGCAGCATTCCCACCGCAGCGAGATGTACATCACCGAGTGCACCTGGATGCGGAAGCACGGCTGGCGCACGCCCGAGTGGAAGCTGATCCTCGCATTAGAGCCGGACTTCCATTTCAAGCCGCCGGTCGAACTGTATAACCTCGCCCTCGACCCTGGAGAGGACGATAATGTCGCTAATGCCCACCCGGATGTCGTCGCCCTGCTGACCGCCCGCATGGAGACCTGGATCGCCAAGCGGGAGCAGGAGACCGGCCTGTCCGACCCTATCCATCATCAGGGCGACTGGCATGGTCACACCGGGCTAGGCGCGCTCCAATCCGCGCAGCAGGCTTACGACACCCTGCATATCGGCGATCCGGACCAGGCCGCAAGCCTCCAAGCAGAATCCAGGAAGTAGGAGTGGAGCGACAGTCCACGCGGCTGCTAAAGACAAGCGTAGCCCGAAACCACTGGATCGGGGGCGCACCGTCATCAACATGGTCGCGGAGTGCGCCATCACGAACAGGATGACGATCACGCTCCCGCGCGAGCGCGTCGTGGGATGCGGCAGGCCGCGCGGAGCGACGCAAGGCCCACGCCGCCCTGGACACTCTGGGCCCAGGTGAAACAAGCACCGTGGCCGAGGACATGCTGCACTCGTACTGGAACATGGCCTATCACGAAGGGCAGATAAACTTTATTCGGACGCTTTCAGGATAAGAATGCGTTGAAAGGACAAAAATGAACGTTGTAATCGTTGGACTCGGCGGCATCGGGAACACCCACGGCGGGGTTTATGAGAAGAACCCGGAGACCAAGATCGTCGCCGTCTGCGACATCCTGCAAGACCGGGCCGACAAGGGCGCCGTCCGTTATGGCTGCCCCGCCTTCTACACGGTGGCGGACATGCTGGCGAGCGGCATCAGGATTGACGCCGCCAGTGTCTGCTCGGCGGGCGTGGAGAACGGCGGGGACCACTATGCGCCGACGATGGAGCTTCTCGAGGCGGGCATCCCTGTTCTGGGCTAAAAGCCTATCTCCAACGATGTCGGCTGCGCCGAGGAGATGGTCGCCCTGGCCCGCCAAAAGAACCTGCGCTATGGGGTCAACCTCAACCACCGCTTTACGCCCGCCGCGCTGAAGGCGAAGGAGTGGGTCGAAGCTGGCCGGTTGGGCGAGATCAACATCATCAACATGACCATGTGGATCAACAACCCGAACGAGTCTTCCCCCTGGTTCCACATCCGCGCCCTGCACCCGCACTCACTCGATGTCATGCGCTACTTCGGCGGGGACGTTGAAAAGGTCCAGGCCTTCTTCAAGCGCGGCCTGCGCCCAGACGGACCCGACGGTCGCCGCGTCTGCTGGTCCAATGTCTCGGTCAACCTGCTCTTCAAGAACGGCATCATCGGCCACCTCACCGGCTCCTACGATGCTGGGGGCAGCTACGGGCTGGAAACGCTTGAAGTGGTGGGTTCCGAAGGGCGCTTCGTCCTGGAAGATGCTTGTGAGCACCTGCACTTCTATCCCCGCTTCTCCCGTCAGACCGAGACTTACGACTATTTGGGCGGCATGATGAGCTTTAACGAGACTTTCACTGGCCGCATCGGCACCTGGGTGGACCAGAACGTCGCCGGCGTCGCACCCGACCAGATTGATGCCTCCGGGGCGGACGCCCTGCACGTCCAGCGCATCATTGAGGCGGTCATCGAGTCCTGGGAGACCGGGGCCGTGGTGACGCTCTAAGAGGCCTCCCGGCCCCCAATCCTGGGGGGACCGGATTGGCCAGCCCCGTGGCTACGCAGGGGCGAACCGTGTGTTCGCCCTTGCTCTCGTATTCTTCTTCTGCTCCCCCAGTGTTGGGGGCTGGAGGACGAGGTTCCAAAGCATGACGATGGTGACTATCATCGGGCGCGGCCATTCGGGGACGCGCGCCCTCTCGCATACGCTGTCCGCCAGCGGCATCTTTATGGGTGCCCCGCTGAACGATTCGGGGGACCTTCTCCCGCCGGAAGACATGTACGAGGCCTGCCGCGTCCTTGCCCGATCTGTCGAGTGGCGCGGCGGCCTGGAATGGGACTGGAGCGCCCTGCACTCGATGGACATCCCCGACGAGTTCACCCGGCTCATCCACGCCTACCTTGCCTCCGTCCGCGAGAGCGCGGCGACGGACAAGGGCTGGAAGATTCCCGAAACGACATTAGTCTTCCCCTGGATCGTGCGCCTCTTCCCCGAGGTAAAATATGTCTTTTGGGTCCGCAACCCGCGCGACTCCATCCTGGGCAAGCACCTGACCGACGACCTTACCGACTTCGGCATCGCCTGCCCGCCGACCGAGGACGAGCGCCTGCGTCGGGCCATCTCGTGGAAGTACCAGAATGACCTCGTCCGCGCCACCCCCAAGCCGGCCCACTGGATCGAGGTCCGGTTCGAGGACTTCGTCTTGGACCAGGCCGCGACACTGGTCCGGCTGCAAGACTTCCTCGGCCTTCCTCTCGCCTCCATCCCGGTCAACCCCGACGCTGTAGGCCGCTGGAAGACCGACCCGGGCACCAACTACTTCGACTTCTTCGAGCCTGCCATGCGCGAATACGGGTACGAAATGCCTGCCGGAGAAGATGCGCCATGCTGAGGGTCTGCGTGATCGGCCTGGGGCCAATCGGCAACCGCCACGCCGACCTTTACTCTGCCGATCCCCTCGCTGAACTAGTTGGCGTCTGTGACACTGACAAAGAACGGGCGAGCCAAGCCGCCGCCCGCCTCAATGTCCCCGCGTTCGGCAGCGTCCCCGCCATGCTGGCCGCCTTGCAGCCCGACGTTTGCAGCGTCGCCACCGGCGGCTATGAATACAGCAGTGACCACTACGCGCCGACGATGCAAGCGCTGGAGGCGGGGTGTCATGTTCTGGGCGAGAAGCCCATTTCCAATGACATCGGCTGCGCCGAGGATATGGTGGCAAAGGCATTGGAAAAGAGACTATGTTACGGCATCAATCTCAACCACCGCTTCACCCCCGCCGCCCGGATCGCGAAGCGCTGGCAGGACGAGGGCCGCCTGGGGCATCTTCTGTTCGTCAACATGAGCATGTGGATCAAAAACCCGGTCGAAAGCTCGCCCTACTTCCAGATCAAGGCCCTCCACCCCCACACCATAGATGTCATGCGCCACTTCTGCGGCGACGTGGAGGCCGTCCAGTGCTTTGCCACCAAAGCGCCGGGACGGACGATCTGGACAACTGCCCATTTCAGCCTGCGCTTTCGGAACGGCGTCGTCGGCGGACTGACCGGTTCCTATGACATCGAGCGTGGCCACCCGAT
>JANLUQ010000320.1:0-11762 GCA_031363565.1 Armatimonadota bacterium
GTTCCGCTCTGGCTGCTGATGGCCGCCGAGGTCAAGAAGCAGCTCGGTGCAGGCCGCGTCCGGTTCGTCTGGGTGGGCATGGTGGAGGACGAGGAGGGCTGGCGCTTCCGCGAAATGGCGCGCAAGCTGCATCTGACAGGCGACATCGAGCTGGTGCCGTTTACGCCGCGCCCGCTGGACCACTATGCAGGCTTCGACATCTTCGCGCTGACCTCGTGGGAGGAAACGGCCTCGCTGGCCGCACTAGAAAACATGCTCCTCCAAAAGGTCGTCGTCTGCTTCGCGGGCGCGGGCGGCCCGCCCGAGTTCGTGGGCGCGGCGGGCATCATCGTTCCGGAGTTCTCGCCGCCGGACATGGCGGCGGCCATCATCGCCCTGGCCGAAGACCCCGCCCGCCGGGCGGCCCTGGGTGCCTCTGCCCGGCGGCGGGTGTTGGACCATTTCACGGCGGAGACGCAGGCGCCGCGCCTGCTGGACGAGATCCAGCGGCTGGCTAATTGGGTGGAATGAGGATTCAGTCAGGTCTGCCCCCATTGTCACCGCCCCAGCCGTGCCCGCAGTCGCTGCACCAGGAATTTCAACAGCACCTTGATATGCGTGTGGACCGTGACATCGCCGCGCGTGTACAACGAGGAGCCGACATAGCGCCGCCACCGCCCCAAGCCGCCGCCGGGCAGGAGGTAGCAGACTAGGAACCATCGCTCCCGCAGCGCCTCGCGGAGCGCCGCCGGGTTGTAATAGCGCGCCTCGGCGTTGGCCGCGCGCAGCTTCAAGAGCCAGGCTTCGGCGGCATCGGTGCGGTCCTCGGTGGGGCAGCGCAGGAAGTGGTGGATGGCCAGATCGGCGGGCGTGGGGGTAAGTCCCAGGAACGCCAGCGCGGACTCATCCAGACGTTGGTAGAGGGCGGCCCGACCCGCGTCCGCCGCGTGGAAGGCGCTCCCTCCAGTGACACGGTAGCGTAGCAGAGTTTCGGGGAGGTTTGCCAGCGGGAACACGCGGGCCGCGCGCTGCCACAGGTCGTAGTCGTCAATCGGGTAAAGTTCACGGTAGGCCAGCCCGTGCCGGGCCAGCAGCGCGGGCCGCAGGATAACGGCGGGGTGGACCAGGGCCGAGTCGAACAGCAGCTTGGCCCGGATGCGCTCGGAATCGGTCGGGTTGGGCATCGAAAAGTGCGCCTCGCCGAAGGCCTCAGCCCAGGTCCCGCTGATGCCCACGGCAGGATGCGCGTCCATGAAGGCTACCTGCCGGGTGAGGCGCTCAGGCAGGCTGATGTCGTCGGCGTCCATGCGGGCGACGTACTCGCCGCGCGCCAGGTCCAGGCCGCGGTTCAGCGTCGCGGCCAGCTTCAGGTTGCGCTCGTTTTGGACCAGATGAATGCGCGGGTCGTTGTAGGAGCGGATGATGGCGGCGCTGCCGTCCGTGGAGCCGTCGTCAATAATCAGGAACTCGAAGTCCGTGAGCGTCTGGGCCAGGATGCTGTCCATCGCCTCGCGCAAGGTGGCTTCGGCGTTGTAGACCGGCATCAGGACCGTGACTCTAGGTTCTGCGCTCATGCCAGGCCCATCTGCGCGAATGCCGTTTGGAAACGCTTGTGCCAGGTGTGATCGCGCAGGCAGCGCGCCCGCCCGGCCTGCCGGATCGCCTCGCGCTCCTCAGGGTGCGCCAGGTAGTAGCGGACCTTATCCGCCAGGTCGCGCGGGCCGTCATAACAGGCGACCTCTTTGCCGATCTCGTAGAACTCCTCCAGCTCCTCCATATACTCGACCAAATAGAACCCACCGCTCATGGGCACCTCGAAGTCGCGCAGGCGCACCTGCATGATGCGTTCCGCCCCCAAGTGCGTCTCGCCACAAGCCGAGAAGCCCAGGACGATGCGCGCCCGACTGTAAAGCCGCACCATCTCTTCATCCCCCAGCGGCCCGCCGAGGATGCCTGCCGGGAGCGGCAGGGCGGGCTGGGACGCTTTGCCTAAAGCCCGACGGCCCAGGCGCCAGAGTCGCCGGGCCGGGGAGGGTGGGGCGTGCCGACGCCAGTTCGGCCCCCAAACCCGGATGTCTATGCCCCCGTCGAGCAGGGACCGGACATAACCGGGCCGCTCGCCGTAGGACTGGCCGATGAAGGCGACATCGAACTCCTGGGGAACATCGTAAGGCTTGTAAATGTCCGGGTTGGCCGCCTCCTGGCAGTAGAGAGGACGTGCGCCGAGGGCGACGTAATCCGGCAGCCGGAACTTCTCGGGGACGAGGCACCAGTCATAGTGTGGCGCGATCTCGCGCACCAGATGGAGCTGGTAGGAGCCGTTGCAGTACCAGTTGACCGTCGTGATCCCCAGCGCCTTGATCTCGTCCACGGCCTCGGGCGTCAGGCAGGCGTCGTAAAAGTAGCTGAAGAAGAGGGTGACGGGGCGGATGGCGTGGGCGGCCCGGATCTGGCGCAGCAGTTCCGCCGTGACGCGGGGCCGGTTCTGGGCGATAAACGTTTGGTGGGCCGGACTCTCGGTGTCCAGGTGCCGGAACGTCTCGGTCAAGTCGTAGTCAAACTCGACCACGTCATGCCCCAGGTCTACAAGAGGCCGGTACAGGTTGTTACGCCAGATGTCAGAGCGCAGCAGGGCGTTAGGCGTGGTGTCCGAGGCGTAAAAAATTCGCATAGCGGTTCAGTCGTTCGGCGGCGGGGGGCGAGAGAGTCAGATAGACGCAAGTTTCCAGTTCTCCCACACGAATTCCACCTGGTATGTCAGCGTATGCGTCTCCTGCAGCCGCCTCTGGATGGCCCGCATCCGTGCCTCGGCGTCCGGGACGAAGTCGTGGAACTGCACCTGGATGTTTCCGATCCGGGAGACCAAGCCCGTGTCCAGGAGGTGTTCCAATAGATCGTATTCGCCGCCCTCGATATTGATCTTCATCAGGTCTACCCGGGCGATGCTGCTACGCTCGAAAAAGCCGTCCGCGGCGACGAGACGGCCCGGACGCACCTGGGGCGCCGCGCGGAACGCGGAAGAGCAGTCCGCGCCCAGCCCGATGCGGATGGTCGAGTCGGCACTGCCCAGGCCGAAGGAATGGATGGTGATTCGGGGGTTCCGCGCGAAGCGGCGCTGGATGTCCGCCGCAAACTCCTCCACCGGCTCGAAGACCTGAACGGCGCACCCATAGCGCGCGTGGATGTCGCTCGCCCATTGTCCCTCATAGCCGCCTAGGTCGAAGACCTGAGAATCGGCGTCCAGGTCGTACTCGAAACGCAGCTCGCCGTAACGGGGGACTTGATGCCAGACGGCGACACGCCCTTCCATGGGCGTCTGAGAGAAGTGCCGGCCGATTCTGCCGGATGCCGCACTGAGGAGGTCAAAGAACCGGCGTAGCATTTGTCTGGGTGCCATCAGTGCATTGACCCTGACTCCGGCCTTGGAGAGAGCCGGATGATGTCGTCTTTCACCTCAAATTGAAGATCGGGCCGGCCCTTTGCGGCCAGCGCGCGCAGTTCTTCCAACTTTGGATACCCTTTTTCCGCTCCGAACTGGCGCGCGTCATCAATCAAAATGACATGGCCTTTGACCGCGTGGTGGAAGATCGTCTCAAGCTCACTCAGGATCGGCGTCGCATGTTTTCCGAGGGCGGTGACACCTTCGGAATAGTGCCCGTCCAGCCAGAAGAGGCACGGTTCGTGGATCTCCGCGAGGATGCCAGGCAGGGCCGCCCCGCTGTCTCCCTGGAGGATGGTGACATGCGGGTCCCCCCGGAACCGCTCTTTTGCCAGGCGCGCGAGGTCGGCGCTCAGTTCCACGGAATAAAGGCGCTGGAACTGGTCTTGGACCGCCCGGACCGTGTCCCCGAAATAGGTGCCTGTCTCGACGAATACCGCGGTGCCAAACTGCCGGCCATAGGCCCGCAGCGTGTCCTGCTTGTAGACGGCGGGCGGTGGAACGGGCCTTCCCTGCTGCTCCCATTCCCGCAGCAGGCGCTCGACCTCCTCCGCGGACGGTGGCGCCTTGGCGAACTCACCCTGCCGTGCCAGAGCGGCGATCTGACGCCGTTTCCAGAGCGCGAGGTAGACGCTGTGAAGGGGGCCGCGCCGGGTGACCCGGCCCAAGACCGCCCGAAGGGCTGAGGAAATAAGGGCTGGGGAAATTCCGCTCTGAGGCATTATTGATTCTCCTCTATCTGTGTGCATACCGCTCAAGAACGCCCCTCACTTCTTCCCAGGAGGTGGTGTACCCGGCCTGTGATCCGCGCCGGCAGCGTCCCCGAGAAGGCGCTCCGCGGCCGGATGACGACGGGCCGCGCGGGCGCATCCCGGCGAGTGTCCAGGATGATCTTCTCCAACGTTGGGAACAAGCTGTACTCGTCGAGCAGCCGCTGGGCCGCCTCCCGCCGGGCTGCCACCGTCGCCTCGAAACGGTCTTCAGCCATGCCGCGCTCGATCGCCTGGAGAGCGCCTGGTGCGTCGGAGATGTCCAGGCGGGTCAGGACAGCGTCTCCAAAATAATCGCCGATGTTGGGGCAGCCGCTATAAAATGGGTAGGTGCCAGCAAGCAGCGTATCCGACAGCTTCTCCGTCCAGTAGTCGGGGAACGCGCTGTTTTCCAGGGTGACGTGGTATTTGTATGGGGCGAGCACGTCCCATTTATCCTCGAAGGGGCGCAGGCCCCGCCCGAATACGTCAATTCGCTCGCCGAAGTGTTCCTGAAGACGGCGCATGAAATCGAGCCGCTGCCGGTGTCCTTCCGTCATCGCCTTGTCGGAGCTGATGACGGAAAGCAGCTTGGTCTTAGGGCCGGTGGTCAACACGGCCAGCTCGTCGTAGTCTTTCGTGTAAATCTCCGACCAATCGCCCGTCTCTTTGATGTAGTGGCAGCCGATCATCCAAGGCAGAGCCTGCTGCCGGAGCATCGCGCCCCCGTGCTTGATCCCGCACTGAGAGGTCAGGACGTGGGCAAACTGGGCCGTGAAGCGGCCTGGATACGTCTTGACCGAGGCCGGCTCGCTGGTGATGAGCAGGGTATTCTCCGGCGCACAGTGCGTCGTTTCGGGGAGGACTACGTCGTCATAGATGACCCAGTAGTCGCACTCCTCGACCGGCTCATTTCAGCGTCATCGCCAATGCCCGCCGCCAGACTTCTCGGAAGAGCTTCACCTTGTCGCGGGCGGCTGGCTTGGCGGCGACCAGCAGGCTCCAGCCGGTCAGGCGGATGGCCGCGCCGAGGAGGCAGTAGGCCCGAAGGCGGCGGCCCGCCGCAAGCCCCTGGTAGCGGGCGAAGTAGAGACCCCGGCTCTGGTTGTAGGCGGACACCATGCGTGCGCGCGTCCGCCAGTCCGCCCGGCTGCTCGCCCCCAGATGGTGCCTAATGGGGGCATCCGGCAGGAAGACGACCCGCCAGCCCGCCCGGCGCAGACGGACATTGAGGTCCACATCTTCATTATACATGAAATAGGCCGGATCGAAGCCGCCTATCTGATGCCATGCCAAGCGACGGATGACCATGAACGCGCCGCTGATCTGGTCCACGTCGTAGGGGGTGGTCGCCCCCGCCCCCCCCAATAAAACCCCCAATTCTGGGGGAGCCGGATCAAGAGCCGGCGAAGAGGGCGCGGCAAGCGGCGCCCCTGCGAGATCATTCCCTCTGGCTCTCCCATTATTGAGGGCGCGGACTATTCGCCCCCGCCATGTCCCCTGGAACGTCTGCTCCTGCCAGACGCCTTCCAGCGTTGGGTCGCTGCCCCACGAGGTCTGCGCCCGCCCGTCGGGCCATTGCAGCTGGCCCCCGGCAAGGCCTACGTCCGGGTGGGAGTCGAGGAAGGCCAAAGTCGTTCGCAAAGCGCCGGGTAGGGCCTCGGCATCCGAGTTCAGCAGGCAGAAGTGTCGGCCTCGCGCGTCCCGCAGGGCGAGGTTGTTGGCCCGCCCGAAGCCGATGTTGCCGCCGGTCTCGACCAGGCGGACACGGGGGAACTCGGCGCGCACCATCTCCACGCTGCCGTCGTCTGAGCCGTTATCGGCGATGATGACCTCCAGCAATGCCTCCCCCTCCGCCTGCCGGTCACAGAGCGAGGTGAGGCAGGCGCGCAGCAGGTCTTTGGTGTTGTAGGAGACGACGGCCACCGAGAGGTCAGGAGCGTCAGGAGTCATTGCGGAACGTCTCCCGGTACTCGGCCAGAACGGATTCGACCGGGCCGTCGCGCCGGATCTTGCCGCCTTCCAGCCACAGGACGCGCTGGGCCAGGCGCTCGACATGGTCCAATTCGTGCGTCACCATCAGGATGGTCTTGCCCTCGGCGTGAAAGTCCTCCATCTTGCGGAAACACTTCTCCTGGAAACCCTCGTCGCCGACGGCCAGGCCCTCGTCCACCAGCAGCAGGTCGGCCTCCAAATGGACCGCGATGGCGAAGCCCAGCCTAAGCTGCATCCCCGACGAATACATCCGCACGGGCAGGTCCATCGCCTGCCGGTCTAGTTCGGCAAAGTCTAAAATGGCGTCGTAACGGGCCGCCACCTGGTCCTCGTCCAGTCCCAGCACGATGCCGTTGAAGAAGACGTTCTGCGCCCCGGTCAGCTCGCTGTCGAAGCCTGCGCCGAGTTCCAGGAGGCTGATCATTCGCCCGCGCAGCCGCGCCTCACCCGCCGTCGGCAAATAGATGCGCGAGAGGATGGAAAGCAGCGTGCTCTTGCCGGACCCATTGCGCCCGATCAAAGCGACGGTCTCGCCCCGCTCGACCCGGAAGGTGACCCCGTCCAGCACGCGCCGCGTCTCGAAAGCGGACGTGACCTCGCGGCGGATCAGATTCTTCGCCAGGGCGGCGGCATGGCTCTTCAGCGACCCGTAGGAGCGGTGGTAGACCCGGAACTCTTTGACCAGATCTACGGTCTCGACGGTGGGGGGGGGCTTTCTCATGGCCGTTCGGTGAACCCCCACTTGCGGCGGTTGAAGAAGGCATAGCCCCACAGGCAGAACGTGACCGAGATGACAGCGGTGATCAGCATGTAGCGCCAGTCGAACGGTGCGCTAGGGGGCAGCACCGTACCAGGCCGCGCGATATTCTGGGGGCCAAAGAACATCTGCTTGAAGGCCGTGATGATCCAGGCCAGCGGGTTCGCCAGGTATAGGTGGTAGACCCACCAGGCGAGCGGCTTGCGGAGGATCATGGTGCCGGGGATGCCTGCCGCGTAGAGGATGTTATCGGCAAAGTAGATGATCGGCATCAGGTAGAACAGGAAGCCCATCGTCAAAGTCAGGATGAACTTCACGTCCTCGTAGAAGACGTTCAGAGTGGCGACGAAGAAGGCCGTCCCCAGGGTCAGCAGGAATAGGATGACGATCACAACCGGCAGCCAGAGCAGGGCCAGCGGCGGCGCGACATTGCCGCCGTGGAGCAGCGGCGTGAAGACAAAGCGGTAGATGACGAAGACTCCGAGCGAGATCAGGAACTGCACGAAGTTCTGGCAGACCGTGGCGATCAAAGGAATCTCGCGCGGGAAGTAGACCTTCTTGAGCAGGCCGAGCTTGGCGAGCACGGACGTGGACGAGTCAAGGACGGCGGTCTGGAAGAAGGTCCAGGGGATGGTGGCGCAGAAGATGTAGGCGCTGAGGTTGCGCGGCCCCGCCCCCAGGATGAAGCTGACGGCGACGGTCAGCACGAACACCTGCACCAGGGGGTTGATCATGGTCCAGGCGATGCCCAGCACGGAGTTCTTGTAACGGACGCGCAGGTCCCGCTCGACCAGGGTGCGGACGAGGTGCCGGTAGCGCCACAGCTCGCGCGCCTCCTCGATCAGCCCCAGGCTGCCGGACCTGGCCTGGATCACGAGGGCCGGAGCCTCCCCGGCGGTCTCAGGCGCAGGGAGTGCCGGCATCATTCCGCGTCGTCTTCCGTATCCGGCCTGGCCTGGGCATCCAGGACGATGTCCTGGGCGCGGGCCGGCTCCAGCAGCTTGAGAAGCTCGGTCCGCTGGATCAAGACTTTGCGCTTGCCGGCGATTCGGAACGCATTCAGCTTGCCCTGACGGATGTAGGAGCGGATGCTGGATTGACTGAGCTGCAAGTAGGCCGCCGCTTGTTCCACGGTCAGCAGGTCTCTGGATTCGGACTCCATCCGTGTCTTGTTCTCACTCTCGTCGCCGCTGGGTCTTGCTTCGGCGTAATGGGGGTCTTTTCGATCCTACCCAGTATATCCTAATTGCCAGCCGTTGTCAACAAACGCTGAAAATTCTCTGCCCTGACTCTTTAAGCCATCTCCTTGACAGAAACTACCGCCTGTGATAAGATGGTTCATGCGCCCGCAGGTCTTTATTCTCCTCCTGACGGCACTCCTGTTATCCGCCGGTCACGGCGGGGCTTCCCCCGTGCCTGCCCCGGTCAAGGCGGCTCCCCCGCCGAAGTCCACGCTCCTGCGCGACGACCCGCTCTTGCAGCAGAAGATCACGCTGGATGCCACCGACAAGCCCCTCGGCGACGTGCTGAAAGACCTCTCGCCCACACTCAAAGCGGACCTGACCGTCTCCTCCGCCATCGCCGACCAGCGCGTGACGCTGCACCTCACCGACCAGCCGGTCTACCTGCTGCTGAACCGGCTGCCCCAGCTCCTCAGCCACCTGCCGGCGAAGCCACACGGCTACTATTGGGAGAAGCTGGACCGTCCCGCTGGGCAGCGCCCCGTCTTCAACCTGTGGCGCGACCTGCGCTCGGTGCAGGACGAGGAGCGGGAGTTGGACTACCCCCGCCGAGAAGCAGGGGTCCTGCTGCGCGATGTACGTAACCTCTCCCAACTGACGCCTGAGCAGCGCGCAAAGTATCAGGGTGATTACCCCTACACCGGCTTTCCTGGAAAAGACGACCCTTTCGGCGAGGCGTTGCGGGGTCTCTCGGATGAACAGTTGGAGGCTCTCCTCGGCGGCACGAAGATCGCTCTAGACCCGGCACGCTTTGCCCGCTTCCTGGCCGTCACCAAGCAAAAGCAGCGTGATGGGTGGAAACACAGACAAGAACTAGATAAGATGATCTATGGGAAGGACCTCTCCTTTCCAAACGGCTTCCCTACCCAGCCTGATGTTACTCCCGTGCTTTCCGTGTCGCTGGAGGAGCGGGAGGGATTTGTGCCGGATGGGAAAGGCCTCTACGACCTTTCCATCGCCGGCATAGACTATAGTACTGTGCTGGATGTTTACGACACCAACCAAAGCCGAAGTCCCGACCGGAATCCAGTCATCTTCTCTTCCAAGCCGTTGCCGGGGCCGCTGGTTGATTTGACACCGCTCCTGACGGACAAGAACGTCACGCCCACGCAACGCGGCGACCTCGGTTTCACCTTGCAGGCGCTGGCGAAGGTGGCCCATCTGAACATCTATCAGGAAGACTTTTTCAAGGCAGGGGCCACTCACGGGTACGAGACGCCCGGACCCACGCCGCTGAAGGGGACGCTGCCGCAGGTCATCGCCGGGATCTGCGCGGAATGGAACTGCCATGCCGAGAAGGTCGGCGGCGATTATCTGTTCTGGAGTCGGACCTGGGCGTGGGACCGGGCTGTGGACATCCCCGACCGGCTCCTTGCCCCCTGGCAGGTCAGATTTCGGAAGCAGGGGATGAAGCTGGACGATCTCTTTGAGATCGCCTCGGCGCTGACCTGGCCGCAGATGACTACGCTTTCTCAGGTGCTGCCGGAAGGCTGCCCGAGTGACCTCCACGCTTACACGATGTCCCGTCTGCTGGGCCTGCTTTCGCCTGCGGAGTACGACGCCGCCTGGTCCACTGAGGGCCTGCCGCTGGCGGGCCTGTCACCCGAAGCGCAGCAGACGCTTGCTGACGGCTTCCAGCGCGACCTTGCCAATGTCCCTGGCGATCAGCTGGGCTGGGCCGCGCTGAAGGTGAAGTCGCCCCCACCGGGGATGACAGAGCGAATGGTTGGGGTGAACGTCCAGACCGACGGCAAAACGCTCTGCGGGGCAGTCCTGGCGACCAGCCCGCCGCCTGCCGCCCCCACTCCCGTCCCCTCGCGACCTTGACAGCCGCAGCAACCTGTGATAAGATAAAGCGTGGTCACGAAACCCTCTTTCCGAGTCCCAACTATGAACCTCCGAACCCTTACCCTGCTCGGCCTGCTGCTTCTGCCGCTCGGCGGCCGGGCTGGGGCCGACCCCGCCTCTGCCTTCTTCGCAGCGCGTACACATGTTTCCGGGCCGCTGCTGACGGGGGCGTCGGGCGCGGATGCCGCGCGTCACCCCGGCGGCTATGCGGGGCGGGCGCTGGAGATCAGCGTCACGATCAGCGGGCTGGTGACGGCGGGTGCGGACCGGACCGCGCTGCTAATGGTGGGGGACGACTCGGTCTATGTGCCGATCCCGCCGGGCCTCCGCGCGGCGTCCTGGCTGGATACAGGCTTGCGGGCACGCGCACTGCTGGTGGCCGCGCCCGATGACGGCGGGCTTCCTTCGGGCCTACGCCTGGTCGCCCTCGCGCCCGAAGGCGATGTGGCGGCGGGCGAGAAGTCGGCCCAGCGGGCGGAGGCTATCCATCAGGCGGCCCTGGCCCGGACGCTGCCGTTCGTCACGGGGGATTCATCCGGGCGCCGGGCACGGCGCGGGGGCGCGGAGGCATCGGACTACCGGGGGCACCCCGCCGGGGCATTGTCGCCGCGTGCGCTGGCGATCTATGCGCCCTACCGGGGCCTGGTCCGGCATTGGAACCGGCGTCTGTCCGAGGTGGAGGTGGACAAGATCACGACCAGCGTCCTCTACTTCAGCGATATCAACAACATTGACCCGCGCCTGGTCGTCGCCACCATCATCGCCGAATCGGACTTCGACATCCATTCCACCTCGCGGGCCGGGGCGATGGGCCTGGCGCAGATCATGCCCGACGAGGCGCGCGGGCTGGGCGTCACCGACGCCTACGACCCTATCCAGAATATCGGGGCCGCCGTCCACCTGCTGCGCGGGCACCTGGACAAGTACGGCGGCGCCCCGGTGAATGCAGGCGTCATCCCCTTCGACCAGATCGCGCTGACGATGGCCGCCTATAATGCCGGGCCGGGCGCGGTCCGCAAGTACCACGGCGTCCCCCCCTACCGCGAGACGCGCCGCTACGTCGCCCGCATCACCGCGCTGTATCGCCAGATGTGCGGGATGACGCGGTCGGCTTCCCGGTAGGGGCGCGATTTCTCGCGCCCCCGTTTCTGCTTCGTGCCCTCTTTTTTGCCCTTTCCCACCCTTTCTTGCACCAGGGGTGTGGGACCCCTGGCACATTCCCCCCGTTATCCCGCCCAAGCGGGGCGGCCCAAAAAAATCACCGAGATTCGGGCACGCCCTTGACTTTCTGTGAGAACGTGCCTATAATAGGCTTTGTATCCCCCCTGGGGGGTACGCGGATAGCCGCAGGGAGCGAATGGCATGTCTGACCGTGAAGACGCCGCGCCTCAAGGATCCGCGCGCTCGGACCCGGCGCGTGAAGACGTGGCGAAGCGGCTGGCCCGGATCGCCGGCCACGCCGCCAGCCTGAAACGGTTCTGGGACGAGGATCGTGAGTGCTTCGAGATGCTGACCCAGATCTCCGCCGTGCGCGCCGCGCTCGACCAGGTCGGCAAGACGATTTTGGAGCAGCATGTGGACCACGCTATGCGGGATGTCCTCGACCGCGGCGACGCGGACGACGCGGCGCGCGACTTGAAGAAGGCTATTGACCGCCTCCTTTGAAGCGTCAATTAAAGTGTCAATCTCAGATCAGTGTTCTCGAAAGGAACAGCATGGAACCCGGTAGTAGTCAGGTGCCCCCCAGTTCGGGC
>JANLUQ010000326.1:0-7816 GCA_031363565.1 Armatimonadota bacterium
CTGAACATGGCGGAGATCGAACTTTCGGTGCTTGCGCGTCAGTGTCTGGCCGAGCGCATGGGCACCAAAGCCCACCTGCAAAAGCAGGTCGCGGCCTGGCAGACCAGGCGCAATGCCAGCAGCGTCAGGATTGACTGGCGCTTCACGACCGAGGATGCCCGCATCAAGTTGAAGCGCCTCTACCCTACTATTCTACCGTGAAGGGCTACTAGAACGGCCCATCTACCGAAAGTGTAGATGGGCCGTTCTCGGATCAGCTTCGCATTCGGCACCGGAAATCGCCGCGAGTGAGCAAAGGCGTCGTTCCTCGGATGGGCGGTAGGAGCAAAAGCGAGTTTGCGTTAAGCGACCTTTCCGCTCCCATACGCGAGTTTATCGCAATAAAATGACCGTGGACACTTGCAATCGGCGAAAGCCGCAGGTGAACACGGTCTTTTTCTGTCACGACCACCTCCTGCACCAGTCCGTTCATCACCTCCTTGTGCTCCTCCTCAGTTGTACTTCCCAGAGGTCCACGGTCCGGCCCCATGCGTCGCCTTTGCGATGTCTTTGTCCAGCCTGGCGAGCTCCTTGAACACCTGCCGCCGCTCCGTCTGCAAAATTTGAAGTCAGTTGAAGACCAGTCCCAAAGCCCATCCGTCGGCCAGAGCGTTAGTCCCGCTGATTATCCGTCATGCTCCCACCCGCCCGACACTAGAGTGATATATCTGCTGTGGTGTTGCCACCGTAGTCCGGAGCCAAGAGGCGGCAGTAGATGAACTTCTGCTCCGTGCCAAAGGGTGTGTGGTGGGTTTCGGAGGTGCTCTCAACCAGCCTGAATGCCTCGCCGAACTCACAATGCAGGGCGTCCGGGCCGTACCGCATGACTTCCAGCCCGCTGCATTGTGATGGTCCATCGGGAGCGAAGGTGGCGATGATGAGGTGCCCGCCAGGCTTGACAGCCTGGCGCGCGGCCTGGACGTACCGATGGCGATCTTCCGCGCGGGTGAGGAAGTGGAAGACGGCGCGGTCGTGCCAGACATCGTAGTGATGGTGGGGCAGGCTGACCGTGGTGATGTCTGCCTCCAGCCAAATGATCTGGGCAGCACGAGGGCCGAGGCGTTGCTGCGCCGCTTTTAGTGCCGCCGCCGAGATGTCCAGAACGGTGACGTTCTCGAAGTGGTGCGCCAGAAGATCGTCGGCCAGCGTGGAGGCCCCGCCCCCCACGTCAATGATGCGGCCTGTTGGGTCCACGCCTCTCTCTTCAATGAGTCGGAGCGAGAGGTCCGAGTGTTCCTGGAACCAACTGACCTCTGTCACAGGTTTCGCGGTGTAGATCTCTTCCCAATGTGTCTTCGTCTCCACGGTTACCTCCCATGCTCTTCTCACGATTATTCTCTTCAGCAAGGGCATGGCCTACTGGAGCGGGGTCCCCTTGCCCAGCGTCGGCTCTTTCAGTAGGCGCTCCAACTCCCGTCCCACCGAGGCTTCATCGAGTGCGCCCACATGCGTTGCGGCGACACGCCCTTCGCGGTCGATCAAGTAGGTAGTGGGATAAGCCTGGACCACATCAGTGACGGGTGAAAATCCTTTCGGCAGCAGGACTGGATACGGGATGTGATACGCGGAGACAAAGGAGCGGATGTTGCTCAAGCCGTTTCGATCCGTCTGATCCATCGAAACTCCGGCGACGTCGAGTCCTCTGGCCTGATCACCATTGGCGATCTTGACCAGGCTTGGCGTTTCTGCTTGACAGGGCGGGCACCAGGTGGCCCAGAAGTTGAGCAGCACGACGTGGCCTCGGTGCTCCGAGAGCGTCCACGGCTTCCCATCCAGGGTTTGGAACGTGAAGTCGGGCATCGGCTTCCGCTGGCTAATCGGCAGGCTGGGTGTCATGGGCGCGGTATCAGGGTCACGGATGCCCACGATCAGCGCAACTGCGATCAGCCCCAGGATCACGGTCATCAGCTTGTCTTTTGCCCAGCGCGGGCGCGGCAGATTGTTGTCCTGCACAGAGTTCACCTTTCCTATCCCCCCTTGATGTAAGCCCAACCCTGTTCCTGCCGCCGAACGATCTCCGCGACTCCCGAGTCTACCATTGTGGCAGATGCGAGAAGGTCGGCAGGGGTGAGGTGCCTGACGCGCAGAGTGTTCTGGCAGGCGGCGAACTCGACGCCAGCGGCCTTGTCCTTCGCGATCCTCTGGGCCAGCGGCGCGTCCGTATTCAGCAGCATGTCGAGGCCTTTACCGAAGCAGACCACCTCGATCTGGGTTGTGTGGGGTCCGAACGCCTTCTGCACGTTCTCGACGTTGGCGAGGACGCCTTGCCATTGTTCCTGACCCTCGGCGCTGACCTGGAAGACGATGCGGTGCTTACGGGCCACCGCCTTGTCGCTGGCCCGCGACGTGTTCTTCC
This sequence comes from Armatimonadota bacterium, assembly GCA_031363565.1. Lineage (GTDB taxonomy): Bacteria > Armatimonadota > Armatimonadia > Armatimonadales > Capsulimonadaceae > JANXMY01. The sequence goes on from JANLUQ010000326.1 coordinate 2,396, forward strand.
GGGCAGTCGAGACGACGGCGAGGCTCGTGATAATCTGGCTCCCCACCAGTAGGTAGAGGAGAGTTGTGAATGGGTTCATGTGCTGCTGTCCTTCTGAGGTCTTCGTTCGTCTCTGTACGGACGTGATGACGCCGCGTGCTTATCGGCTTGTTGAGGAACGATGAGGTCGCCGAACAGAACGGACAGCGCCAGCACAAGAATGGCCGGCCGCACTCCCCACAGACTTCCCGCCGCCGCGACGACCAGGAGGGACACCAGCGCCCACGGGAATCCATGGCGCAGAAGTGTAGAATCCCCAACATACATCAGCCCGCTGGCGGCGGCGAAGAGACCTACCGAGAACAGGTATGGCAGCAGATCTGGCCGCCGCTCCGGCCGAAATGCTGCGGAGGCAGGTTTTGGAATCCGGGGCGTGTTTGTCGTTCCGTGCACGACCGCTCTTGTCCGTGGCATCGCATCGCCGAAGTCTCGGTTTAACATCGTGCCTCCTCCTCTCCAGGTGCGGGGCTTCCCAAGGCAGGTGGCTGTCCATCCGCGCCTGAGCCGTCCCGCGCGAGGCGGTCATTCTTCGGCCGACTTTGCAGCTGCTCGCTCGCCGCCGCCGTCATGCTAAAAACGACGCCGTCGTGGCGGTAGTCTTGTCCGGCCATCGCTTGATACGGCTGGCATTCCAGCCCCTCCCGCGCGCTGAAGGACTGCTTCCAACCGAGGACCTGTTCTTCCGTCGTGACTTCAAGCTGGTCGGAGATGAACTGATCCTTGACAGAGCAGCCGCCATGACATCGGACCGTATCGCGGATCGCGCTCTCCAGATCATCCTGGCGGCACGCTCCTCCACATCCATTCGCAGGCCCGACCTCAGCAACGTCCTTGAGGGGAGCGTCTATGGCAGGCGACTCGTCGGAAGGCGGCAGCGTCCTGGGCGGGTTCCGGCCGGCGGGTTCTGCGTCTCCCGCTAAACTCCCCGCAAGGAGGCGGTACGCCATGCTGCGTGCCCACTGTATCTCCACACTCGGCACCATCCCGCCGCTGGGGACTTCCTCCTCGGACGCTAGGGTCAGCACCATCTCCCATTCCGCCTGTGCCTCGTCGCTCAGGCCGAGCGCCTTGAGAGCAAGACCGCACATGTAGTGCCCGAGCGAGTTCCTGGGTTCGGCGCCCACACTCTCAAAGAAGTCCCAGAGGGCCTGCTGCGTGTGGCCCTGCGCGTACAGCGCCAGGCCCCACTGGAGGTGCCTCTGGGGCGAAGCGGACCGCTGAAAAGCGTCGGACCGATGAGAATCGTCAGGCTGATGAGAAGAGGCAGGGGCATCACTGGGCCTCCCCTTCGATGATTCTCTCTTCTGATCAGGCGTGTTCGAAAAGATGTGGCATCTGCGTGACGCGAGATGTCCGTTCGTTGAGTCTTCGACCATTTTTGACCTCCGCGCAGGGCTGTTTTCATGACAGCCCATGAATTGTACTGCCTGAGTAAATCCGCCAGGGTGTATCCACCGAATGGCGCATCCGCTGGGTATGGAGTCCATCGGATGGCAGGATTTCTAGTCGGCAGGGGGAGCGCGAAGGCCGTGTGCGGTGGAGCGGGGAGGAGGCGGAGGGCTGACAGGGCAGGAGAAATATTTCACTTTCTCCCGGCGGGAGAAGCGGTCCAAGGCAAAAGCGGAAATATGGGAGGGGGGGAAAAGCCAATCGGAGCCGTCGGGCATCACTAGGGACGAAGAAGCCAATCTCGCCCGAGGACGCCGAGGCAGTGCGGGGATGCCCCGCTTGCAAGGAGGGCATTTCGCGCCGGGCGCACATTTCTGGAATGCGGGGGAAAGCCCCATGCGTGGCTCACGCGAAATCAGACCCAGACGAAACAAGGGTCTGCTCACCTGGGCGTCGTTTATCCCCGCCACAGTGTGGAGCGAACTTATGACTGTCGTCGTGGTTTGACAGGGGTGTACCGATGCCGAAGACGGCACGAGCGCCTGCGCCGCCACGAGAAAGGCGAGGATGAACCACAAGGGCTTCAATCTCTTGAGGCTGAGGTCCTTGAAGTTGTTACGGCACCCTTTCATGATTTCCCTTACGGTCACGGCCTCGGAATCGTTTCCAAACATTTTGGCAGTCCTTCGCGCTACTTTCTGCCATCCGCGTGTGGGGCAAAAACCGTCCGAGGGGCGATGTGAGTAGGAATGATCTGGGTCTTGAAGAGGGTAAAACCGCCGATGATCACCAGAAACACCGCGAACGCGCGTTGGAGGCGCTGGGGCTGGGCGCGGGCAGCGAAACGCTGGCCTATGACCAGTCCCACCACGGCAACGGCGAGGAAGAGGCCCGCTGCGCCCCAGGCGACAGGGACGTGCCCGAGGTAGCCCACCAGCCCAGCCGCAGAGTTCGCCGCGATGATCCACAGCGACATTGATGCCGCCCGCTTGACGCGCACCCGCGCCAGCAGGGTGAGCGCGGGCACGATCAAGAAGCCTCCGCCCACCACGCCCACCACGCCCGTCAGCAACCCGACGCCCACGCCCAGCGGCAGCACCAGTAGGCGCGGCGGCGCAGGAGACTCGGCGGCTTCCAACTTCCCTCCAGGGAGGCCGCATTGCTCCTGTCGGCGGCGCAGCATCCCTGTTTACCCGGTCGCTGAGGGTGTTATGCTCACAGGACGCCCGCCTATGACGCGCCTGGACCTGATGATGCTGTAGTCGAGCTCCACGGCAGGGAAGCCTTGCGTGGTCAAGAGAAGCAGGTTTATTGCGATGACTCCATCCCCCGCCCCCTGCTGTACCCCGTGCCGTGCCGAGGTCCTCCATGTTCCAGCTAATGCATATCATCTTCCCGTCTCAAGTTCAGTGGGACGATGGGGTCGGGGGCCGCGACGTAATCCGGCGGCAGGGTCTTGTAGAGGGTTTGCAGATCGTTGTAGGACTTCTGGTTAGCGGGCAGTAGGAGGTCATTATAGACGGCGTGGAAGGCAGTGCTGTCCGGCGGTCCCTGTCCTACAGCCTTTTGCAAACGCGCGAACAGGTCCTGGAGCGGGGCGGGCGGGTTAGGATTTCCGGCGGCGTCGAGCGGATAGATCGGGGGGCGGCCCAGGTTGATGAGGAGGTAGTCCCGCACCATGTCCCGCCACCAGCAGGAGAGTCTGACCGGGTCCGGGGAGCCGCAGTCGGCGGCGGTCTGCGCGTCCACCGTCAGAATGAGGTCGCCCATCTTGTCGCCGTCGGCCTTGCCGTACTTGAAATAGATCACGGGGTCGCCGGACAGTGTCCCTTGCAGGACATTCTTCACAGCGTCCTCGGTAGAAACGCCTTGGCCGATCATCCCCTTCACATCGCCCAGATTGTCATTGAGGCGATAGGCGAGCCGCCCGGCCCGGATCTCAGGCGTCCAGGTCTCGTTCTTGTTGGTCTTGGGCGAGAAGAAGGTGAACGGCCGGGACTCCGATAGGATGACAAGGCCGTAATTGTACACCGTATGCCCATCGCCCTCTGCCCCCGTCGTGAACTGGACGGCGGCGGGCGGAGGCGTTGGGGCGAGCGTTGGGGCAGGCGTTGGGGTTAGATGATGCCCGTGCGGCCGGAGGACGACCACGAGCAGCACCAGCAGCGCGACGCCCAGCAGCCATGGGAGCCGGTTCAGCTTGGGAATGCTTTCAGGCTTGCGCCCCTTCATGGGCACGCGCGTCAGTTCAGCCTGGCGCGTCAGTTCAGCCTGATGCACCAACTCGGCTTGATGTGCCAACTCGGCCTGGTATGCTAATCCAGCCTGATGCTGCTCCTCGGCCTGGCGTGCCAACTCGGAGGTGTCGGCTTCTCCCGTGGGGAAAAGCCCGTTAAATGACAGCTCGCATTGGATGCAGGACTCGCGGCGATTGTCTTGAAGCGATTTGCATCGCGGACATCGGATGGTCATGGTCACTCACCTTGCCTAGAGAAATCGCCTGATGAAATCGCCCACCTACGGCGTGTGCGCGCCCCGGAAGACGTTCCCCGAAAACGCCTGCTGCTCCCCGGCCACCAGAACCAGACTGTGGAATGTTTCTTCGCTTCCCTCCGACTCGTTAAGGAAGAAGTTGCCCCGGATGATGCAGCGGTGGACCAGTAGGATCAGGGCGGTGGGCAGAGGAAGGGACCGGTTTTCCAGCTTGTTCTCGCTCAGGATCAACATGCTGCACGTATCCCGCTCGTCATCCCAGACCAGCAGGGCCGGGCCGGACGGGGCGCCGCCAGCCAGCGCATCTATGTCATTGCCGGAAAATCGCAGCGACAGGGCGGAGGAGGGCGCTTGACCCTGATGGGTCAAAGCCTCCCGCTCCAGGGCGGCCAGTTTCTGGTGCAGGGGGAAGGCCAGCGCCAGCAGGGAGCCTTTCGCGATCTCCAGGCCGGCCGCCTCCGGCGTCTGACCGCCGACCGGTAGGTGAGGCGGTGGGGTCAGCCCCTGCCACGGCGCGATCCGCTTGAACAGAGAAATCAGCGGGGCGATCTCGCGCTCGATCCCACGCGCGGTTTTGCCGACCTCGGACTCGGCCTTTTCCAAGGCTCCTCGGACCGGCGCTTCTAACACTTCTTCTAACGCTTCGTTGAGGGAGACGGGGAGCGCCTTGAGGGCCGACATGCCGGCGGGGGGCGGGTACAAACGCGCCAGCAGTGTGGTCAGGATCACGGCGGCCTCCTTGGCGAGTGCGCGGATGCCGTCGTGGACCTGGCGCTTCAGCTCGTCGGCATCCGCTTCCAGGGGCACATGGGACAGGAACTCCACGAACGGCAAGGAGCGAGGCGAGAGGGTGCAGAAGCCGGCGTAGCAGTCGCGGACGCGGTTATCCGCGAATTTGACTTCGCCCATCTCGGCATACAGCAGTGCGGCGAAGGTCAGCCCGTGGAAGGCGTTGTCCTCGATCCGCATCTCCCCCACCCGCGCGGCGGCAACCGTGCCGGCGCGGGTGTCCTGTTTGGGATCGGGCGCGACGGCAGGCGCGGCCAAGACACCCGAAAGGAGGTGCAGCCGATCGCCCGTCAGGCGCAGCGGGGCGGTCGTGCCCATGAACCGGTTCCCGCGCAGGGTCAAGCCTTGACACTCCCCGCCCAGGAAAACGGCGGCGCCGAAGACCGCCCCCGATGCTTCCATGGCCTCGAACGTGCATTTTTCGACCGTCACGCCCGTACTCTGCACCAGCCGCAGGCCGACCGAGACGCGCAGGTCCTTGAGATGCGGTGCGGCAAGCCAGGCGAAGTCGCCCGCCTCTTGGAACGGGATACCGAGCGCTTCCAGAGCGCCGGTGTAGGGGACCAGCGGCTGGACCAGATGCAGGTTTTGCAGTGTGATCCGCGCGGCCTCGGCCACGACGACCAGGCCATCCAGGAAGAGGTTCGCACCTGGGTCCAAGGCGCGCAGGAGGACGCCCGGATGCGCGCCCGTCAGGGTCAGATGCTCATG
>JANLUQ010000380.1:0-4569 GCA_031363565.1 Armatimonadota bacterium
CGCCAGCCACCCCACTGCCGACAGGGCTGGTACTCTGGCTGGATGCATCTGACGCCTCCTCCCTCCAGACGGATGCCGAAGGCAAGGTCGTCCAGTGGCGGGACCGCTCCGGCCGACACCACGATCTCACAGCCGGGGCAGACGAGGCGGCTAGGCCGCAGGTCGTCCCAAACGCGCTCAATGGTCAGCCGGTCGTACGGTTCTCCGGGCATCAGGTGCTGCGGATGCCGATGCCGGTTCGGACATCACCGGGGTCGGTCACGGTCATCGTCGTCAGTAGGCGCTCTGCGGATCAAGCGGGCGGCGAAGCGCAGCAGCGTCTTGTCAGTTTCCAGAGCGACGGCGGCAAGCCGGATGACCAAGGCCCGAACTTCACGATGACGGCCGGCACCAAAGGCCAGGCCAACGCTTACACCGCCGTAGTCACCGACATCGAGGGGAGCGGCGTCCCTATCGGGACGCTGACGGTCGGGGGCGGCGCTGACGGCAAAACGCACGGCCTGTGCGGTGACATCGCCGAGGTCCTCGTGTATGACCGCGCCTTTCTCTCCCAGGGAGATCGCCACCTCGTTCTAGACTCCCTGCACGCCAAATGGAACGCCGCGATTCCCGAGAACCCTTTCGACTGGACGCGGACGGGCGGCCTCGGCCTCGTACCCAAGCATCTCCGCCAGGATCTCCCCCTTTCAGATCAGAAGAATGGCGGCAAATGGAAGATGGACCGCCAGGTTTCCGACGAGTTTGAGGCGGCATTGGACCCCGCGCACTGGCATCTCAGCCCCACCGCGCCTGGGGACTGGGCGGGAAGACAGCCCGCCCTTTATTTGCCGTCCAATGTCTCCGTCAGCAGCGGCATGCTGCAGATTGCATTCCGCAAAGGTGACGTGCCGGAGATGAAGAACTATCCGGGGCAGGGCTACGAGGGGTATACTTCCGGTTCGGTCAGGACCACCCATCGCACAGGATACGGATACTATGAGGTCTACGCGAAACCGATGAATTCAGCCGGCTCCAGCGCCTTCTGGCTGACCGACACCGGAGTAAGCAACGAAGGGACCGAAATTGACGTATTCGAGATGGGAGGCAAGACACGCTACTTCGACCGCAAGTACAACATGAATGCTCACGTCTGGCAGACGCCCCAGGACAAGCGGCACTGGGCCGTCGGCGGCGTCTGGGACAGCCCGTGGAACCTGGCCGATGACTTCCATGTGTACGGCTTCGACTGGAGTAAGGCGGCCCTGACCTGGTATGTGGATGGCGTCGCGGTACGTCGGGCGAGGAACACCAACTGGTTTCTGCCTATGTATCTGATCTTCGACAGCGAGGCGATGTGGGACTGGTTTGGCAAGGTCGAGGATACGGATCTGCCGTCCATGTTCAGCGTCAAGTATGTACGAGTCTGGCGGCACCTGCCGCTGGGACGATAAGGAGAGATTCTCATGTCCGACCGCCAGCGATTTCCCGGCCTGTCCTCCACAGCCTTCGAGCACCCGACCGACCGCACCACCCTCGCCGCCCTGCGTAAAGCGCCCGGCCTCGACTGGGTCTTCCGCAAGTTCAACGAGTACGGCGGCGACCGCACCGGCCGGCTGTACTGCCTCTCGGATACGGTCCGCGTGGACCGCAGCCAGTGCCGCGATCTGCACGCACTGCTGGTCGATTCCTGCGCTATCCTGGACATGCCGGTCCCGCAGCTCTTCATTGACCAGAGGCCTCTCGCGAACGCCTTCACCTTCTGCGTCGAGACGCCGATTATCGTCCTCTATTCAGGCCTGATTGATCTGCTCGACGAGGACGAGTGGCGGGTCGTGCTAGGACATGAATTGGGGCACATCAAGGCGGGCCACGTCTTGTACCGGCAGATCGCCGAGTTCCTGGCAAACCTCCTGATGCGTCTCGGGGGTCGGACCTTCGGGCTGGCGCAGGGTCTAGGGACGGGGCTGTTCTATGCCTTTTTCCACTGGTATCGGCAGAGTGAGCTGACGGCGGACCGGGCCGGCCTTTTGGTCTCTCAGGACATCACGACGGTCCTGAACACCGAGATGAAGCTGGCCGGCGGCTCACGCAAGCTGTACGCGCAGATGGACAAGGACGCCTTCTTGCAGCAGGGCCGGGACTACGAGGAGATGGGGAAGGACGCCCTGAACTCGTTTTTCAAGATGGGCCAGACTCTGAACACAACGCACCCCTTCCCCGCCGTGCGTGCCCTGGATATTGACGGCTGGGCGAAGGGCGAGGAGTACGCGGCTATCCTGAAGGGGAACTATCCGAAGTCGTCGGAGGCACCCACGCCGACCATGGAAGCCTTCCAGGACACCCCGCCAGACGACGCCCGGACATGCCCGAACTGCAAGGCCGCCATCCCCTACCGCGCCTTCGTCTTCTGCCCGAACTGCGGAGCAGATCTGCCGCGCTGATCCTCTCCCCGCGACAAGTCGCGACCCTCCCCTCAGAGGGAAGGGTGGGTGAAAAGTGGTTTTGCTTGCTTTCTTGTAGGCCTGACCATAATCGGAAGGCTGTCAAGAAAAAGTCGAACCTTTCACCACCCACCCTTCCCTCTGAGGGGAGGGTCGCGACTTGTCGCGGGGAGAGGATCACTCCTCAAACCCCGGCATAGAAGCACTCATCGGCAGCGGCTCCTGCGCGGCGGCGTAGCTCTGACGGTCCTCTCGGCCCTCCTCGCTCTGGAAGACGAGCAGGTAGTACGAGGCGGAATACTCGCGCATGGCGCGGCTCTCCGTGTCCAACTCGTCGAACGGCGAGGGGGCCATGCCGGTGGCCTCCGACACGGTGCGGCGCCAGGTATCCGGCGTCACCGAAAACAGAAGCCAGCCCTGCTCGGCGTGCGTGTCCAAGACGCCCTGCATCCCCTCATAGTCGGTCACGGTCGTCTTGTACCGGCGCATGTTTCAGATTCCTCCCTGCAAGCACGGATTGTACCCCGGACAGAGGGCCTTTGACAAGCGGCCTTTGACAAGCGGCCTTTGGCAAGACGCCTCACCTGTCCGGGCGCAGGACGAGCGCGTCGGGAACGGTAACACCCGTCTCGCGCGGGGACTGGAGCGCGCCGTTAATCCGGTAGGTCATCTGCGTGGACGCACCGCCGTCTAGGCACATGGCGGCCTCAGCCCGTGTCCCGTCATAGTGCGGGAAGTAGGCGGTGAGAAAGGCGGCGAGGGCATGGAAGTCCGACCCAGAGGCCGTGCCGACGAGCAGGTGCCGGGGCGTGCCACTTACTAGGTCATAGGCGACAAATGTGCGCGGCCTAGGTCCAGGACTTACCAAACGCTCCTGGTACTGCGTGACGACGATACGGCCCCCGGAGATCAAGGTCGGGCCGCAGCCGACGGCCTGGGCGACGCGCCATGCGGCCCCGCGCCGGCCCATCGGAGAAGCGAACGTACGGAGGGACTGCGGGCGACCCGTATCCGTCGCGGCCCAAGTGATGTTCGGCATGCCATCCGAGGCCAGGCCGAACGCGCTGCGAACGTACTGGCCCCGGCGGATGGTCGGGCTGCCCTCTCCGTGCAGCGGCGGCGCGGCGTGTCGAACGCGGCCTTTCTGCACCAGAAGGCCGACAAACTCTTTGCGCCCCACCCCATTCTCCGCGCCGAAATAGCCCCCATTGACGGCGGCCAGCCCGCCCAGACGTGTCAACCAGTCGCGCGGCGTAAAGGACTGGCCGACGACACGGCCATTCGCCATCTGGATACCGCGCGTCTCGATGCTCCACCTGGCCCGAGCACGGTCTAGGTCAAGATCAATGACGTCTATGCCTGTGTCGGCGGTGACGGGGATGGCGCGGTGGACAATGCCGGGGGCAAGAGTGTCCGCGTTCGGCGGAGACGGGACGGGCGAGGCGGCATGGACCGCCGCCGTATGCGAGGAGCAGCCCGGCAGCAGACAGAGGAAAAGCCCCCCCAGGAGTGGGGGGGCAGCAGGACGACAATGGAGGCGGTAGGGCAGATGCATCAGCAGTGCCAGTCCACGTTGGACACCTCGCGGGCGTACTTGATGATGAACTGCTTACGCGGCTCGACTTTCTCGCTCATCAGGATCGAGAACATCTCGGCAGCAGCCTCGGCATCCTCCATCGTGACGCGGGCCAGGGTCCGCGTCTCGATGTTCAAGGTGGTCTCAATCAGCTCCTGCGCGTTCATCTCGCCCAGACCCTTGAAGCGGCCCACCTGGACGTCCTTGCGCTTCAGTTCCTTGATCATGCGGTCCCGCTCCTCTGCCGATCGGGCATAAAGGCGCGTATCCTTGCCAGACTTGATCGAGTAGAGCGGCGGCTGCGCGATATAAACGTGCCCCTGCTCGATCAGCGGCTGCATGTAGCTGAAGAAGAACGTCAGCAGCAGGGTTCGGATGTGGTCGCCGTCTACGTCCGCATCGGTCATGATGATGATGCGGTCGTAGCGCAGGCGGGACAGGTCGAACTTGGAGGTCGCCTCGCCCTCGTCGTCCCCGTCACTGTCCACTTTGATGCCGATGCCAAGCGCCGTGATCAGGCTGCGGACCTCGTTGTTCTCCAAGGTCTTGTCTAAAGCGGCCTTGCTGGTGTTG
>JANLUQ010000411.1:0-5263 GCA_031363565.1 Armatimonadota bacterium
GCCCGAAACAGCCCCTGCCTCTTAACAAGAGGCAGGGGCTTTCTTATGTTCCGAAACCCTTCCCTCCGAGGGGAGGGTGGCGAACTCGTGAGCCGGGAGAGGATCTACTGCGGAGCCGCGCCCGCGATGATCAGGACGCCCTCGTCGGGGCGTAGGTACTTCTGGGTGGCGGCATTGACCTGAGCAGGCGTGACGGTGTTGTAGTAGTCGGCGCGCTTCTGGATGTAGTCCAGACCCAGATTGTAGTCCTCGGCGGCGACGAGTTGGCCGGCCACCCCAGCATTCGTCTCCAGGCGCAGGGGGTACTCGCCGGTCAGATAGCGCTTGGCCTGGCTGACCTCCTCGGGCGTGATGCCATACTGCCGGATCTGCGAGAGCGTCTGGCGCAGCAGGAAGAGGGCGCGCGTGGCGTTCTTGGGGTTCGCGCCGACGAAGACCTGGAAGGGGCCGGAGCCGTGCTGGGCGTCAATGGACGAGTAGACCGAGTAGGCCAGGCCGTTCTGGTCGCGGATAATCTTGCCCAGACGCGCGCCGAAGGTATCACCGCCGACGACGTAGTTCATGATCTGGGCGGCATAGAAGTCCGGCGAGCTGCGCTTCAGGCCGCCGTTGTAGCCGAACAGCAGACTCGTTTGCGGGGCATCCGGCAGGACGATGATCTGGGGTTTAGGCGCGACCGCAGGCGGGAGCACGTCGGGGATGTCCAAGGTCGGGGCGGGCGAAGCGGGCTTTGCCCAGTCGCCGAAGGCGGCCTGCATCTGGCGAACGACGTCTTGTGTGTTCACGTCGCCAACGACGACCAGCACGGTTGTGTCCGGGCGATAGTAGGTCTGGTAGAAGGTCTCCAGATCAGCCCGCGTGATGGACTTGGCGGCGGCGGCGCTCTGGTCCAGGCTCGGCTGCCAGTAGGGATGCCCCTTCGGGTAGATAGCCTGGGCGAAGGCGATTGCGGCCTGACTGCCCGCGCCGCCCGTGCCGCCCGTATCCTGACGGGCCTCCTCGATGCCTGAGAGCGTCTGAGCGCGCAGGCGCTCGAGCTGGTCGACGGGGAAGGAGGGCCGCCTCAGCTCATCCGCGAGAGTGGTGAGCATCAAGGGAAAGTCTTGGGACAGGCTCGTCCCGGAAATGCTTGCTTCTTCAGTGCCGGCACTGATGCCGACACCGGCGCCCACAGATTCGAGGGCCAGGGCGAGCTGCAAGGCGGTCTTGCCGCCTGCGCCGCGTCCGAGCATGGCGGCTGTCGTCCCGGCCAAACCATACTTGCCGGCGGGGTCGTACAGGGTGCCCGCTCGGACCAGTCCGTCCAGGGCGACCGTCTTGTTGGCATGGTTCTCCTGGACGATCACCACCAGCCCATTGGGCAGGACGACGCGGGTCGGCTTGACGACCTGGGCGGCCTTCAAGGTCGCAGTCGCACTGTTGAAGGTCTTGTCCAGGGCCGCTAGGATCGCTTTCTGGCGCGGGTCGGTGACAGGCTTCGCCGAGCCGAAGTTGTCCACGACGGGGGGCGGCGGCGGGACGGCGCCGGGCGGGAGCGGCTGCGGGTCGAAGGTGGCGACGGTACGGTTGTCCACGGTCAGGTAGGCTTTGGCGACCCTTTGGATATCGGCGGGCGTGACTTGCTTGATCTTGTCCAGATAGGTGTCCAAATAGCGGGGCTGGTTGATAGCGGCATAGGTGCCAATCTGTCCGGCCTGGGCCGAGACGCTGTCATTCTGATAGACGAAGGCGGCGCTGATCTGGCGCACGGCGCGCGCCAGCTCGTCGGCGGAGACCGGAGTCGTCTGCATCCTGACGACTTCATCCTCTAAAGCCTTCTCGACGATGGGGACGGCGACGCCGGAACTGGGCGTGGCATCGAACTCGAACAAGGTCGGGTCGCGCTGGTCGTTGCTGCCCGCGCCTGCCGACTGGGCCAGGCCCTTCTCCACCAGGTCTTGATACAAACGCGCGCTGCGCCCGCCCGAGAGGATAGTAGAGAGGACATCGAAGACGAGATGGTCCGGGTCGCCGGTCGCGGGGACATGGTAGCCAATGAGGAGCTGCGGAGTCGTGCCGGGGCGCTTGAGGATGACGCGGCGCTCGCCGCGCTGGGGCGGCTCGGGCGTGATCGTGCGCTGCTCCAAAGTCCCGGCGGGGTAGACGCCGAAGTACTTCTGACAGACGGCCAGCGCCTTTTTGGTGTCGAAGTCGCCGACCATGACAACAACGGCATTGTTGGGCAAATAGTGACGGCGATAATAGCCGTAGATGATGTCGCGGCGGTTCGCGACGGCCTCAACGTCGGTGCGCCAGCCGATGACCGGCCAGTGATAGGGGTGGGCAGTGAAGGCAGCCGGCTCGAAGACATTGGAGTAGAGGTCGTAACCGGGGCTGTTGTTGTCGCCTTCGAGTTCGGAGCGAACGACGGTCATCTCGTGGGCCAGCTCGGTCGGGTCGAACTTGGAGTTCTCCATCCGGTCGGCCTCGATGCGGGCGGCGAGCTCCAGCCGATCGGCGGCGATCTCCTCGTGGTACTCGGTGAAGTCCGGACCGGTGGAGGCATTGATCTGGCCGCCGTTGGACTGGAACAGGTGGTCAATCGCGCCGGGCGGCAGGTCATTCGTTCCCTTGAACATCATGTGCTCGAGGATATGGGACAGCCCGGTCTGCCCGCTGACCTCGTTACGCGACCCGACCTTGTAGTAGACGCTGAAGTAGAGGACCGGCGCGGCGTGGACCTCTTTGGAGAGGATCGTCAGGCCGTTCGCCAAATGGGTCTCGGTCGTCATCTGGGCCTTGTTATAGGTCTGGGAGACGATGGAGCCGGAGGGCATGGGGGGAGATGCCGCGTGGGCAGCCGGCAGGCCGCCGGCCAGCATAAGCGAGACCAAGAGTTTAAGCGAGAGTTTAGGCAGGTGACGCATCAGAGTCGTGTTTCTCTTTCTGTGTGCGGGGAAATCATTTATCCTACGCGCAAACCCCGGCATGGGGTTCCGCCAAGCGAGGAAGGCCGAACTAGAGCGGACGGCGGCAGTAACGGCAGGAATGAGTGCCGGCGGGGAAGGACTCATCGCAGGCGGAGCAGTACGGGCCACTCTCGTCGGTGACCAGGCCCTCGTCCGGCTCCTCGCCGGGCGCGAGCCAGCCCTCATAATGGGCATCGCGCAGGCGGCGCAGGTCATAGGGGGCGTTCCGCCGCCGCTCTCGCCAGGACCAGACAGCGTAGAGGAGGGCGAGAGCGAGCAGCAAGGCGGGGATCAGGGCCTCGAAGACTTCATAAAGGCGGAAGGCCATGGTAGATCATTTCTCCCGTCCACGGAGACAGGTCACATGAGCATAGTCCAAGATCTTCTCGTCGGCTGTGAGCAGGGGACACCCATGGATGCGGGCGGTCGCGACGATGATCTGGTCGGCAGGGTCTTTGTGAAACGCCCCCGGCAGCAGGGTTGACTCGGCGGCCACTTCCGGTGTGAGCGGGAGGAGGGAAATGCCTCTCAAGCCGAGGGCCTGCCTCAGCCATTCCTTGATAGGGAGCGCAAGTTCCATCTTGCCTCCCTCGACTTTCTTTGCGACTTCCCAGCATGAGATTGCACACACGCCCAGGCCCTGGTCCTCATATTCCGCCAGCCACGCTCTGTGCTCTTCCGTCAAGTCCGGGGTCCCATTGGCATGCCACACCCAGATGTGTGTGTCAATGACAATCATCGCCCTGAACCCCGGCCCTGTATATCACTTAGATGCCTCCCACTCGTCTTCCGCGATCGGCTCCAGAGGCCCATCGTACCTAAGAACCGTCCCGTGCAAAGACCGGTGGCTGGGGCGACTGAGAAGTAGTTCAACGACCGTCTTGTCAGACTGTTCAGCCTGTGCGAAGTCGCTAAACGAGTCGTCCCGCCTGTAGATCTGGGAAACTGCCCGATGCTCTTGACTCAGACGGCGGCGGTACATAGACAGAAGCCTGAGTTCGGTGGTCCGCGTCACCAAAACCGGCGGAACAGAAATTGCCAGCATTCTTAGGTACTCTCCTTACGCCCATCTGCTAATCGGCAGCCACGGCATTTTGTTCTTGGGATTGTTCCCGAAACAGTGTCAGAAGCAGGAACAGATGCACCACAGTCAGCGCGACGGGTTCCGTGCAGTCTTGCACACGGATCAAGCCGTGCGCGACGCGGTTCCGCAAGTTCCACCCTGCCTGTTCCGTCATCACCAGTCGGATATACTCCAACATTTCCGATGGGAGCGCCTGCTTGACCTTCTCTTGGCGCAGGAAAGCGCCAAACGTCTCGAACTCCCAGCCCCCTTGCCGGGAGCGGGGCTTGATGATGCCGCCACCAGACTTCTCTATCAGAGAACGCAGTGCCTCCTCATACTGCGGCACCAGGATGTGGATGGCACTGGCCGGGTCGTTCGCAAAAAGCCGGTCCAGCCCGACCCGCAACATAGCAAGACTACCCTCTTCAAAGAGACCCGTTGCGGCGAAGTAGTCCGCCAGCGTCTCCGCAGTCAAGTCTTTTTGTTCGCGCAGTCGTCGGAAGAGTGCAGGGAGAACGACGCCACTGTTGATCTCGATCCAAAGCAACAGGTTCCGCTTGATCTCACCGGTGAGACATTCCTGATCTGTTGCGGCTTCGGATATGGTGATGTCATCGCGTATGGTCCGTTTCGGCAGGATGGACATGAGCGAGTTGTCAGCTAGTGTGGCCTTAGCATCCTCAATGGCCGCTGCCAGGTTTGGCAACAAGGCACCCTCAGTTGCGACTGCTTGTAGGCATTCGGCCAATGTTTCAGGAGATAAAACCTCGTCGACCATCTGTTCCAACTCTTCGGCAGGAATTTCCAGAGGCACAGAGAAGGTCATCATCTCTTGACGGCCCTGACGATACATTTGGCGAATCTGCCCTTTGAGTGCGGCCTCACGATGTTCTAACTCTGCGCGGTTTTCCGGCGACAGGGGTAACGATTCGCGCATTTTTTGATACTGTAGAACTGCATCTTCCAGGAACTTGGCGGCCAGCAGATGTCCAGGGGGTGGCCCGCTCCGGCGCGCTTCAGCCTGCTGCACGAGCGCCTCTGCATTGTGTATCTGTAGATCGAACACCGCATCCTCATCGCCAAGCAGGCGGGCTGCCTCCGTCGCGACCTCCAGAAAGAGGTTCTGTAGGCGGCTTAATCCTGCCGCACCATTTTTCTCCGCGAGATCAGTCAGGTGTCGCTGCACACGCCCCAGAATCTCTTGGGACACCACCCCCCCGAATTTCTTGCTGCGGCGGATGTGGAACAG
>JANLUQ010000417.1:0-8134 GCA_031363565.1 Armatimonadota bacterium
TGATGCCGTCCACCTGGCTGCTCAGTGCCTTGAGGCTGTCCGGGGACTGGCTCGAATTGGCGCCCTGAACGGCGATCTGGCGCGCGGACTGAACGATCATGCTGACACTCGAAAGGGTGCTGTCTGCGGCAGAGAGATAAGACTTGGCGGAGTCCGCATCCCGCTGGTACTGCGTATTGTCTGCCGCCGCGCTGCGGAGGGCCAGCGATTCGGAAGCCCCAGAAGGATCATCGGAAAAATCCGTGAGCTTCTTCCCGGTCGAGATCTGCCTCTGTACGGTGGTGAGGTTCTCCAGGCTAGTTTCGATGTTGGTCTGCAAACCGGTGTATTGAAGGCTGTTGGTTATTCTCATTGTTCCTTATCCTGAGCCGGAAGTCCCATCAAATCTTGGCGCGCGCCATATCCTATCACCGCATGTCCCGCCCCTAGCGGTTGGAGAAGAGGTTGTTGATCAGCGTGCCCACCATGTCGTCCATCGTCTGCACGACGCGGGCCGATGCTTGATAGGCGCGCTGGTACTTCAGCATGTTCACCATTTCCGAGTCGGTGGAGACGCCGGTCACCGAGCTGCGCTGCTGGGTAAGCTGCGTGAGCGTCGCCCCTGCGCTGGCTGAGGCGGACTTGGCGCTGGCGGCTCGCCCGCCGGCATCAGAGACCGTTTGCTGGTAAAAACCCTGGAGGGTGGTGTTATAAAGCGCATCACCGGGCGTCGTGTCCGTCTTGTCCTTCAGCGCGGCAAGGAGGGTGGCATTGGCAGCGTCCCCCTGGGGCGGGATAGCTGAGGCGGGCGGGACAGGCAGCGCCGCCGCCGCGAGCTGCTCCGGGTGACTCTCCAGAACAGGATTGACTGCGATCGTGGACGCCTCTTTACCCGCCGTGACGGTGAAGAAGTCCAGCCCTGTAGTCCCGTCCAAACCCGCCCCACCCTTATGTACGGAGTTGACCTGCGCCGTCAGTGAGGCGGCCAGAGTGTCGAGCTTCCCCTGGTAGCCGCCGACTTCGCCCTGGCCCGCGATCAGACCTGCCAGATCGCCCTGCTTCAAGTCGCCGCCTGCTGTCAGGCTACCCTGCGTCACTGTGTAGGCATCTGTCCCAACGACGAGCGCCTGGCTGCCGATGACGACGTTGACTGTGCCGTCCTTGTTCGCCTGCGTGGTGATGTTCGCCAGGCCCGAGACCTTATCGAGCAGCAGGTCGCGCTGGTCCAGCAGCCCGTTGACCGGATGGCCTGCCGCGCTCTCCTGCTGGATCGTGATGTTCAGCCCGGCGATCTGGTGCCCATAGTCGTTCAAGCTCTGGATGTCGGTGGCGACGTGCTGGGTCAGTGTCGTGCCAAGTGATGTCAGCCGCTGCTGGACGCCCTGAAAGACCTGTGCCAATGCGTCCCCCTTCTGGACGGTGGTCGCGCGGATGCCAAGGTCATTGGGGTTGTTGGCAAGGTCGTGGAAGCCATTGAAAAACGCGCTCAAAGCTGAGTTCAGTCCAGTGGACGACGGCTCGCCGAAGGCGGCATCCACTTGATCCAGCGCGCCTTGAAGCGAAGACTGGTAGTTTTGCCCCGCCGTCGCTCCCCGGACCTGGGTGTCCAAGAACTGGTCCCGAGCGCGCTGGATGCGGCTGATCGCGACTCCCGTGCCCAATGCCTCACTGACGGGAAGCGTGTGGTGGTCGGCCGAGGCGATCAGGTCGGTCGCCACCTGGTCCACCGACTGCACTGAGTAGCCTTCGGTGCCCGCGTTGGCGATATTGTGGCCGGTCACGTCCTGGCCGACCTGTGCGGCAGCCAGCCCGGTGCGTCCGATCTCGATTCCGAAAAATGTCCCCGGCATGTCAGCGATCCTCTCCAGCCCGATATTCTTTCCCGATATTCTTTGGGCTAGGCGCGGCGGTCGAGCATCAGGCGGCCCGTCTGCCGCCCGCCCCCGCCGTAGCCGTTGTCGGCCATGCGTCCCGCCTCCACGAAGAGGTCCAGCGTGAACGCAAGGTAATTTAGCTCATTATGGATAAGGCTCTGATTGGAGCGGGTCAATGCCTGCACCCGGTCCAGCGTCCGCCGCAGCCCGTCTTCCAGGGCGGGCAGCCCGCGCAGCGCGGCATCTGGCAGCATCTCTTTCAGCCCCGAGAGCGTGAGCCGCTCTCCCGTCGCGTCTCTCAATGCGGCCCGCCGCACGTCGTCCTGCGCTTCCAGAGCAGCCAGCATCCCGCAGTGCTCTTCCTGGAGCGCGGCAAAGCGCGCGCGGTCGCAGGAGAGCAGTGCCTGCTCCTGCGCTTCCAGCAGCTTGCAGTGGCGAGTTTGCAGCGCGAGTTCATCGCGCAGGACCTGCAAGATATGTTTCGTGTCGGTCATGGTTCCTAAGCCTTCTTGTCGGTCGCCGGGCGGTTGTCCCCGAGGGGCACGGCGAGCTGGTCATACATCATTTTGGCGATGCCCACATCGCCCCGGCTGGACATCGAATCGGTCAAGGTCTGGTCCATCATATCCCGAAAGGTCTCCTGACCATGGCCCTTATCGCCGAGCAGCTTGTCGTCGGGAACGGTCTTCCGCATCTCTTTCAATAGTTCGTGCAGGAAATAGCCCTCGAACTGCTGGGTCGCTTTCTTCAGCTCCAGATGCTTTTTGTCCAGCGCGGGCAGCGCGGCGGTCTCGATACGAAGCATGTCTATTGCACCTCGACTTCGGCATGGAGTGCGCCGGCTTCCTTCATCGCCTGCAAGATGGCGATCAGGTCGCGCGGCGTCACGCCCAGCGCATTCAGGGAGCGGACCACCTTGTCCAAAGTCGTGCTGGTCGGTATGGGGATCAAGCGCTCATCACCTTCGTGGACGCTGATGATCTTGCGCGGCGCGGTCACGGTGACGCCGCTGGAGAATGCGGTGGGCTGCGAGATGATCGGGGCGTTGGCGATAGAGACGGTCAGACTGCCGTGCGCGACGGCGCAGGCGGTGACCTCCACATCGCCGCCCATGACGACGGTTCCCGTCCGCTCGTTGATGACGACTTTGGCGATCTCATCCGTCTCGACGGGGATGGCTTCCAGAGCAGCGATCAGCGACACGGGTTCGGTCCCCGGCGCAAAGGCCACCCGGATCGTCGCTGCGTCTTCTGCGTTTGCCCCGGTCGCGCCGGGCGGGCGGTGGGCATTGATCGCATTGACCAGTCGGGCCGCCGTGGTGAAATCGGGGCGGCTCAGAGTCACCTCCAAGGCGCTTTGAGACCTGCCCAGCAATGTCGTCGGCACGTCCTGCTCGACCAATGCCCCACCGGGAATACGGCCCACGGTGACGAAGTTCTTGGTGACGCCGCCGCCCGCCCCGCCACCCGCCAGAAAGCCGCCCACCGAGAGCGGCCCCTGAGCGACCGCATAAACTTGATTGTTCGCCGCCTGCAATGGAGTTTGGAGCAGTGTCCCGCCTTGCAGCGATTGGGCATCGCCGAGGCTGCTGACCGTGACATCAATCGCGCTGCCGTTCTTGACGAAGGCGGGCAGGGTGGCCGTAACCATGACGGCAGCGACGTTCTTGACCTTCAGCGCGCCCGGCGGGACGGTGACGCCGAATTTCTGGAGCAGCGAGGCGACTGACTGCGGCGTGAATGTCGCCCCACTTCCGTCACCCGTCCCACTCAGGCCGACGACCAGGCCATAGCCGATGAGCTGGTTGCCTCGGACGCCCTGCACGACTGCGATGTCTTTCAGCCGCGTCTGGGCGTGGGCGGGGAGGCCAGCGAGCAAGCTGGCCGCTGTCAGGAGTCCGAGAATGGTGCGTTGCTTGATCATACTGGTATTCTTATCGGGAACTCGCGCAGGTAACTTTAGGCTGCCACTCGAGCCTTGTCTTTTGGAGAGCTGATTTCGGTATTAAACCACCGAGCTGCACGGATGCCTTTAGGCCCGGCTATCACGCGGAACTCAGAACAGGAATTTGAAGACGCGGCTGATCAGGCCGTCGTGCTGCTTGTCGCCGACCGGGCCGCGCCCGCCGTACTTGATCTGGGCATCGGCGATCAGCGGCGATTGGATCGTATTGTCGGAGGCGATGTCCTGGGGGCGGACGACGCCGGTCAGGGTGATCTCCTGCGTCTCGGCGTTCATGCCCACCTTGCGCTTGCCCTCGATGGCGAAGTTGCCGTTCGGCAGCACCTGGATGACGGTGACGCTGATGCTGGCGGCCAGGTTGTCCGTCCGGTTCGTGCTGCCGGCGGCCGTGCTGCCGGTGCTGCCACTCAGGCCGAAGGTCGGGATGTTGTGCAGGATCGGGCCGAAGCCCGGCCCATAGTTGATGTTCTCATTCTTCGAAGTTTTCGTGTTAGCCTGCGACGTGGTGGACGCTTTCTCATTGATCACGATAGTCAGGGTGTCGCCCACATGGCGGGCCTTGTTGTCCGAGAACAGCGAGACGGAAGCTGCACTGGTCTTGGCGATATCTGTGCTGCTGCCCGGGAAAAGCGAGTCGGCCTGGACGGATGCGGCCATCGTCGCGGCGACCGCAAGCAGGGCGAGTGATTGAAGGAGGGATTTCATAGGGGTCAGATCTCCAGATGCCCGGTCTGTGCATCTAAAACTTGGACGGAAAGGTCGGTCATCACGCCCTCGCGGTGGACGCGGATCGTCTGTCCCACGCCGCCGCTCTCGCGTGCCACACCGGGGGCGGTGATGGTCAATGGGCCGGTCTGGATGACGATGGTGAGGGGGTCGCCCCGGTGGATGACCGGCACCTGGTTCTGTAACGGGGTCTTCGTAGGGGCGCCGCTTGCCGCGCCCTCCTGCCTTGCCGCGCCCTCCTGCCTTGCTACACCCTTTTTCCCGCCTGTTCCATCTTGGACAGGCACAGAGGACACAGGGAACACCGAGGGCGCAGCAAGCGGCGCCCCTACGGGAACGGCGTCCGCCGTCGTCACCTCCGCCGCATCCGCACCTTCCAGCACGGCGGCCTTGTCGGGGTCACACCCGGCTTGCCGCAGCTTCAAGGCAAGGTCGCCGCGCGTCACATGGCGGCTTTCGCCGGACAGAGGGGCGCGGCCGATCACGATAGCCGCGAGGCGCATCCGCTGCGCGGCCCCGCCGCCGGTAACGTCGGCCACCGCCCCCAGCGTAAAGAAGCCGTCGGCGTTGGCCGACACGGCAGCGGCCGGTTTCAGGGCGACATGGACGGGTTTCAGGGCGGCGTGGATGGGTCGGGCGGCAGCGGGGCCGGTCAGCGTGGCCAGCAGGAGCCCGGTGTGTAAGAGGGCAGCGATAGTCATGGCGCGTCTCCCCTACCCTAGCGCTTGAGCTGGTTGGCGGTCTGGAGCATCTCGTCAGACGTCTGGATGGCCTTGGAATTGACCTCATAGGCGCGCTGGGCGGTGATCATGTTGACCATCTCCTGCACGATCTGAACATTGGACATTTCCAGGGTGCCCTGCGCGAGCTGGCCGAACCCAGCTTGGCCGGGCGTGCCGTCGGTCGGGGCGCCGGAGGCGGGCGTCTCCTGGAAATTGTTGCCGCCGAGGTGCAGCAGGCCGGCCGGATTGGAGAACCGGGTCAAGGTGATCTTGCCGACCTGCTCCGGGGTATTGCTGCCGCCGCGCGTGATGTTGACCGAGCCGTCCTTGCCGACTGCGATAGAGGTGGCGTCGGCGGGGATGGTGATCTCCGGCTGGATCGCGAAGCCGTCCGAGTTGACTAATTTGCCTTGAACATCGCGCTTGAACGCGCCGTCGCGGGTGTAGCCACTGGCGCCATCGGGCAGAAGGACTTTGTAGAAACCGTCGCCCTCGATGGCGACATCGAGATTGTTGCCGGTATTCTGAAGGGTGCCCTGGTCGAACATCGTCTCGGTCGAGCCGGGCTTGACGCCTAGGCCGACTTCCAGGCCCGTCGGCGAGGTGGCGCCCTGGGCGACGGTCGTCCCAGCAGGGCGCATCTCCTGGTACAGCAGGTCCTGGAAGTCCGCGCGGCTCTTCTTAAAGCCGACCGTATTGACATTGGCGAGGTTGTTGGCGATGACATCCATGTTGAGCTGCTGGGCCTGCATCCCGGTCGCCGCCGTGTAGAGTGAGCGCATCATAATGCGGGGTTCTCCTAGAGACCCCCTCGGTCGGAGGGGGCGGGTCGTCGGCTTCCATCAGCAGCCTATACAGGCGTCAGACAGTCCAGCCGTGTTCTTGGTGTTAGATCTTGCCGACTTCGTTGGTCGCTTTGCCGGTCGCATCGTCCTCGGCCTGCATCATCTTCTGGTTGGTCTCGTAAGCCCGCATGATCGCAATCATCGAGACCATCTCTTTGACCACATTGACATTGGACGCCTCCAAAAAGCCCTGCCGGACCGAAGCGGACGCCGCGGCGGGCCGCAGGGCGGCGACGCGGAACTGGTTGTCGCCCATCTTCACGGGCTGGTCCGAGGCCGCCAGCCCCGCCAGCCGCAGGCGGCCCACGCGGACACCGTCCGCCGTGACCTCGCCGCGCAGGCCGATCGCAATGGCCTTGGTTTTTGCCGGAATATGGATGGTCTGGTTGGTGTCGCCCAGCACCGGCAGGCTGCCGTTCGTCTGGACCAGCATCCCCCGCGCATCCATGCTGAGGGAGCCGTCACGGGTCAGGCGCAGACCCCGCGGCGTCTGGACCACCAGGGCGGCATCGCCGGTCAGGGCGACATCCAACGGGTTGCCGGATCGCTGCATGCCGCCGTCGGTGAAGTTCGTCGTCTCGTCCTTCAGGCCGGCCCCACTGCCCAGGGTGCCGATAGATGTCTGGTCTATCGGGGAAAGGCGTGTAGCGAGGGCTTCCTCAAACGATTCAAAGCGGGGAATATCTTCCTTATAGCCGGTCGTACCGGCATTGGCGAGGTTCTGCGCGATTGCGTCCTGAGCCGCCTGGTTTGCCAGCATCCCGGCGGCGGCGGTATAGACTCCACGGGTCATAGGGTTTCCTTTGCCTTGCTCTGATGCGAAGTCCGTCTGAATCCATTATCGGCGCAGGCGAGGGTTTTTTGCAGGGTGAAAAACACGGGGTTTTTCGACTGAATCCGGGTACGATTCAGATATGGCACACACGGACACGGATCAGATGGTGGATGAGTTTCTGGGGGACACGCCGCGCGCCGCCGAGTGGCGCACATTGCGGCAGGCGCTCCTGGACCGGCGGCGCGGCCTGCGCGGGCAGCGAGCGGGCGAGGCTGACCCGGCAGCACAGGCTGCGCTCGACACGCAGATCGCCGGCCTATCGCGCCAGATCGGGACTTTGGAGACGGAAGAGGTGGTGGCGAAGTTCGTCGAGGACTCGGTGCGGGCCAGCCTCGCGCGCGCGCCGCATTTGGGAGAAGACGACTTCGAGGAATAGCCCGCACGCAAAATCGCCGCCCGGTGCGGGGATACACCGGGCGGCGATTTCTACGGGTGCGCGGGGAAGCGCACCGTTGTGGGTTGCATTGCTCGCCGGTGTTGCTGTCCGGCGCTGAATCAACTATAACACAGGTTCGCCCTGCTGTCAAGAAACTTTCTCAACTATTTTCGCGGACGTAAGGAATGCTACTATGTGCGGACGGTTCACCCTGCACCACACGCTCGAAGAACTGGAAGAGCGGTTCGCCGCCGAGGTCGAAGCCCCCACGGTCGCCAAAACCGCGCCGCGCTACAACATCGCGCCGACCCAGGACATTTTAGTCGTCACCCATAACGGCGCACGGCACCTGCAAGGCTGCCACTGGGGCCTGATCCCCTCCTGGGCCAAAGACCCCGCCATCGGCAATAAGATGATCAACGCCCGCGCCGAGACTCTGGCCGAGAAACCGTCCTTCCGAACGGCCCTATCGCGCCGCCGCTGCCTTATCCCCGCTGATGGCTTCTATGAGTGGCAGAACGCGGCCGCAGACCTCCCCTCCGGGAAGAAGGCTCCGCGCACCCCCATGCACATCCGTCTTCGAGGCGGCGGCCTGTTCGCCTTCGCTGGCCTATGGGACGAGTGGTACGCCCCGGACGGCTCGCCCCTGCGCTCTTGCACCATCATCACGACCACGCCGAACGTCGTCACCGCCCCCATCCACGACCGGATGCCAGTCATCCTGCATCCTGAAGATGAGGCCCTGTGGCTCGACCGCTCCATCACCAATGCCTCCGACCTGCTGCCTCTTCTGATCCCCTACCCCGCCGACACCA
>JANLUQ010000419.1:0-9155 GCA_031363565.1 Armatimonadota bacterium
CAAGCCCGCGCCCATGCGGACAAGCGTCCCAAAACCCATCGTCTCGCCGACCGGCTGGCCGCCCATCCCGTAGAAGTTGTTGACGAAGTTGACGATCAGCGGCAGTCCGCCGCCCAGTGCCTGATCCCACAATGTCTTGAACTGGTCCATCGTCGCAAAGCACAGCGCCTCCCAGGTCGGCCCGCAGCCGGCGGCGGCGTCGCCGATGTTGCAGATGACCAGGCCGGGCTTGCGGTTGACCCGCTTGTAAAGGGCCGCGCCGACAGAGATGTCCGCCGAGCCGCCGACAATGGCGTTGTTCGGATAGACGCCGAAGGGCGTGAAGAAGGCGTGCATGGAGCCGCCCATACCCTTGTTGAACCCGGTCTCACGCCCGAAGATCTCGGCCAAGGTCCCGTAGAGCAGGAAATCCACGGCGAGGTCTTTGACTGACCCGTCGGCGTCCCCCTCCACGACCCTCAAAATGGCCCCGTCCCAGAATGTCCGCATGATGTGGAGCAGAGTGTTGTCGTCCAGCTTCTCGATGGCCGACAGCCCCTTCGCCAGAATGTCCCCGTGCGACCGGTGTGACCCGAAGATGTGGTCGTCCACGCCCAGCAGATACGCCTGCCCCACGGCGGACGCCTCCTGCCCGATGCTGAGGTGGGCGGGGCCGCGATGGTTGTACTCGATGCCCTCGTACTTGTTGGTCGTCTTGACCTCTTGCAGCATGGACTCGAAGGCCCGGATGACCGCCATATCCCGGTGGATGCGTATTAGGTCCTCCGAAGCGAACCGGTCCAGCTCGTCCGCCATCGTCTTATGGTACTGGTTGGCCGGGATGGGCTCGAACTCGACTAGGTGTGATTTGCGGACCTCGTCGGGGCGAATCATCAATGATTTGGGCATGGTATGTCTCTCTCTCGATTCATCTCTGATTTTCGGGCCATGGGTGCAAACTGTCAATGAACTCTTCGAAGGAGCTGGCGATCTTCGGAGTGGCGTTGCCATCCTCACGATAAAGAATGTGAACGGGGGACGGTGTTGTGGCCGTGTCTAGATAGATAAAGTGGCTTGCGCCATTGCGGCCGATGCATACTTATGTTTGCAGTCCAGTTGTTCTCCTCGAACACCTCGCGTAATAACTGTGTGTATTCCCAGACGCCCCGTTCAGTTTCGTCTTTCCGATCCGCAGTCGGAGAGAAAAGATCTCCCGCTTGATCCGGGCTTTGAACAAACTCGCCATCACGGGTCGTGCAGTCGAAGGTGCAGACAGCGGGATCGCCGCCGTTCGCAAGCGACAGAAAGTGCAGGTAGTCGGCAGGCAGTGTTACCTGAAAATGTGCCTCAAAGGCGCGGACGACCTCGGCAGAGGGAGGGGGACTGGAACGCCGCAAGTAGAGTTCAGTTAAGTCCCGCATGGCTCACCGCACCTTCTGCCTACGCTCATGCGTCCATCGGCTGCCACTTCAGGTCGTGCGGGCCGACGTAGACGGAGTCGGGGCGGATGATGCGGTTGCCGTCGAGCTGCTCGATCATGTGGGCGGTCCAGCCAGCCGTGCGGCCCACGGCGAAGACGGGGGTGAATAGGGCGGAGGGGACACCGACGGCGTGCAGGATGAGGGCGGCATACAGCTCGACGTTGGCGTATAGGTCGCGGCCCGGTTTGAGTTCGGCCAGCACATCTATCGTGGTCTGCTCGACGGACTTGGTGAGGTTCAGGAGATCGTAATCGCCGGTCAGGGTGGCCATCTTCTCGGCGGCTTGCGACAGGATGGCGGCGCGGGGGTCGCGGACCTTGTAGATGCGGTGGCCGAAGCCCATGATGCGGCGGCCCGCCGCCATCTCAGCGCGGATGTAGGCGTCGGTCTTGTCGGGCGTGCCGATGGCGTTCAGCATGTCCAGAACGGGGCCGGGAACGCCGCCGTGCTTGGGGCCTTTGAGGGCACCGACGGCGGCGGTCAGGGCCGAAACCATGTCGGAGTCGGTGGAGATGGCGACACGGGCGCAGAATGTGGAGACGTTCAAGCCGTGTTCGGAGACGGCCACCATGTAGGCATTCAGGCCGTCTATGCGGGCCTGGTTAGGCTGCTCGCCTTCCAGCATGTACAGGAAGCCTTCGGCCAAGCCATGCTCAGGCTTGGGCGGGATGATCTCCTGCCCTTGCCGCAGCCGCCAGGTATGGGCGACGAGGGCGGGCATCTGTGCCTGAAGCCGGGCGGCGCGACGCTTGGCCCCGGCGAGGTCTAAACTGTCGACGTCAGCATCGCCGATGGACAGCATGGCGGCACCCATGCGGAGCATGTGCATCCCTTCGGCGTGGGGGGCGAGGTCGGCCAGTGCAGCGAGGACGGGCGCAGGCAGAGACCTGGCCCGGCTCATCTCGGCTCTGAGGTCGTCGTACTCGGCGTGGGTGGGCAGGGTGCCGTTCCACAGCAGATAAGCGACCTCCTCAAACGTGACCTTGCCGGACAGTTCGCCGATGTCATAGCCGCGCAGGGTCAGATTGCCGTTCTGACCATCCACTTCGGCGATCTGCGTCGCGGCGGCGGTAATGCCTTCCAAGCCTCTCGAGATGACGGGTTCCGTTGTCATGATGGTCTCCTAGTTTTGTCTGACTGATGTCGCGCGGCCCTTGGCGAGCGGTTTTCAACCACTTGCCAGACCGAGTGTCCTTCGGACACAGAACATGATCCCACTGGGATGGGGTACGTCTTCGCTTTGTACACTCGTCCGCAGGACGCTTTTCCTAGCGAGTGGTTTTCAACCACTCGCCAAAGGTCGGTTATCGTTAGCTATTTAGTCCAGCCGCTCGGCGGGGTAGTCCCGCTCCCGCAGGGCGGCGATGATGCGGTCCTGATGTGCCCGGTCGCGCACCTCCACGAGCAGCTCGACGCCCGTCACGCCCAGGCCAATCTGTGAGCTGAGGCGGTTGTGGTTGACCGTGATGATGTTGCCGCGCTCGCCTGCGACGATGTCCAGCAAGCCCGCCAGACCGCCGGGGCGATCGTCGCAGGCCGTCAGCAGGCGGAGGTAGCGATCCGCGCGCAGCATCTCGCGCTGGGTCAGGTCGGCCAGAGCCAAAGCGTCAATGTTGCCGCCGCACAGGATGATGGCGGTTTTGCCACGCGCCTCGGTCCGGCCTGCCAGCAGGGCGGCCAGGCCCGCCGCGCCGCTCGGCTCGACGACCAGCTTGGCTCGCTCCAGCAGCAACAAGAGAGCGGAGGAGACGGCCCCGTCCGGCACGGTAACTACGTCGTCGGCATACTTTCGAATGTACCCGAAGGTGCGCGGAGAGGGCGACTTGATGGCGATGCCGTCGCAGATCGTCCGCAGCGGGGTGAGCCGGGGCATCAGGCGGCCCGCGCGAAACGACTGCGCGGCAGCGTCCGCGCCCTCGGCCTGGACGCCGATGACGCGGATGCTCGGCTTCGACTCTTTGAGGGCTGTCGCGACGCCGGCGAACAAGCCGCCACCGCCAATGGGAATGACCACCGTCTCGACATCCGGCATGTCTTGGAGCAGTTCCAGCCCCAGAGTCCCCTGCCCTGTGATGATCCTATCGTCGTCATAGGGCGAGACGAAAACCGCGTTTGTTTCAGCGACGAAGGCGGCGCAGGCGATTGCCGCCTCATCGAATGATCGGCCGCCCAGCACGACGCGCGCGCCATAGCCCTCGGTCGCCTTGATCTTGGCGATGCTGGCGTTCTCTGCCATGAAGATAGTGGCAGAGACGCCGAGCAGCCTGGCGGCCAGTGCGATGCCCTGCGCATGATTCCCGGCGCTGACGGCGGCCACACCCCGCGCGCGCTCACCATCCGTCAGCAGTGACAGGCGATGGTAGGCGCCACGGATCTTAAACGAGCCGGTCCGCTGCAAGTTCTCGCATTTGAGCGCGAGGTCCGCCCCGCCCGCTCGGCGCGAAACGCCCGCACTGGTCGCGAGGGGCGTGTGATGGACGACGGCCCGCACGGCAGGCCAAGCGGCCTGGATGTCCCTCAGTGTCACGCGCGGCGTTTCGCCTGCCTCGATTTCGGTTGTCTCTTCTGCTGCTATGGTTCGTTGCCCTGAGAGGTTTAGGGTCAGGCAGGAGAGTCGGCGGGCGCATCGAGCGCGGCGGACGCCTCAGCGTAGAGGTCCAGATCGGGCTGGCCAGTGATTTGGCGGAAGGCATCGCGGATCTGTGTCCGGCCCTCCGTCAGGAAGAAGTCACCCGTGCTGGAAGCCTTCGCGCCGACGAGGAAGATCCCCGGCTCCTCGGGGTGCAGGACGCGCTCATAAGTGGCGGCATTGGGACGAGAGCCGACGTTTGCGACCACCGAGTCCACGGTCAGCCGCTGCGTCTCGTGGTTGACCTGCAAGGTCACTTGGAACTTGTTGTTGGCGAGCGAGTGCTGGACGGCCTCGACCTGCGTGACCGGGCTGTATTGGAGGCGCGGATGCCCGTTCTTGACCAGAAGATTGACCTTTTTTATCAAGGTGTCCCGGCGGGTCAGCGGGTCGTTCTGGGTGAGGGGCAGCGGCATCTCGGCGCGGGACTTGGTGGCCCAGATGACCGTCCCGTGCGGCTCCATGCTCGCCACTTCAAGGAGGTCAACCAGCGTCGTCGCGGCTGAAGGTCCATCACCGACCAGCAGCGTCCGTTTGCCGAGGAAGTGGATGCGGTCGCCTCCCTTGACATCGGGGATCTGGTGGAAGATCTGGCGGAAGCCGCCCATTTCCCCCAGTGCGGGCAGGCCGCCCGCTCCCATCCAGCGCGGCGTGTGCGTCGTACCGGTGGCATCAATGACGTAATCAGCGGTGTAGATGCGCTCCTCGCGCGGGCTGCGCGTGAGCAGGCGGAACCGCCGTGCAGTCCGCTTCTGTGGGTCGTCCGAGTGCTCGTCAGGGAAGAGGTAGGAGCGTCCCACAGCCACCACGCGGGTCTCGCACAGTACTAGCTCGCCCAGCAGCCGTGCCAGAGGCTCCAGATAGAGGGAGACAAACTCTTCACCTGTAGGATAGAGCCGGCCCGGTGGGAATTTCCGCACCGCCAGCTTCTCTTTGCGGACCGCTTCGCGCAGCATCATTTCACCCAGCGGGCTGCGGTTCACGGCCCAGGAGGTGAACATGCTGACATGCGCCCACGCGCGCACATCGGGCGCGATCTCGGCCTCGCGCTCAAATAACCAGACGGAATGACCCAGACGGGAGGCATAGAGCGCGGCCTCCAGGCCCAGCGGGCCACCGCCGAGGACAGCAGTACGCGGCGGCTCCTGCATCCGTCGCAGGCGGTGGGCGGGAAGTTCGGGGGAAGCAGAATCGGTCGGGATGGAGTCGGGAGGCGTAGACATTGCTGATATTTTACCCGACTTCGGCGGCGTTTTGGCTTGACTTTTGGCCCCCGAAACGCCTATAATTTCAAGTCGCTGCGCCTGCCCTAGGCAAGTGCGCGGCTTGAGGAGAGTTATTTGCGTTATGCAGTATCAGCCCGCATGGCGGCGGCGAGGGGATGGGTAGGTCTGGCGGCGAGCCTGATGGTAGCCACTCCCGCCCTGGCCCAAGCGGGCTTTCACGCGCGCGTCGGCGCCAAAGTCTGGGCCACGCGGCATGGTCAGGTCGCCCGCGTGACGGTCAACGATCAGCCGCTGGCGACCCTGCGGAGTGCCTCGGGGGGGCTGACCCCTGGCCAGCGTGCCCTCACGATCAAGGATCGCCTAACGGCGCTGGTGTATGCCGGTTTGACGCCCGCTCAGGTCGCGCTGGTCCCCCTGGGCCACGAGGGATGGGAGATCCAGGGGCAGGGCGCGCGCATCATCCTGGTCAGCCCGCGCGACGGGGCAGCAGAGCGGCAGACGGCCCGGCATCTGGCGCGGATCTGGGCGAAGACCTTGAAACTGCGTCTTGGCGAGCCGCCGCTGTCACTCGCCCAGAATCAGATCGTGCTGCCCTTCGGCGCGACCCGCACGATCGCGGTCGGCGGCGCAGCCGGAGCGGGGGAAATCACACTGGCCGGGGGTGATAGCCTGATCGGCCCGTCAGCCTACGACCCCCGCTCGCGGCGTATCACTCTGCACGGCGCCCAGCCCGGCGTGGCCCGGCTGCTGATCCAGGCGGATGGGGCCGCCCTGCCGCTGACCGTCTCGGTCCGCAGGTATGCCGCCCTCGTTCAGACGCATGTGACCGTTCGGGTCACCGGACGGCCGTTCGCGCCCGCCTCGCTGGTGCAGACCGCCCTTTACCTAGGACTGGAGCAAGCGCTTGCCGCCGCCGACGGCGCGCAGCTTCGCCTGATACAGTCGCCCCGGCCGGCGGGGAGCCTGCGCCCCGGCGCATCCGTCACGCGCCGCTTGCCGCTGCGTGTCGCTGGGCCAGACCTGTTGCCGGTCGAGGCCACACCGCTCGTCACGGTCATCAACCAGCCGCTCGCGCCCGTTCGGGCGGAAACGATGTTCTACTCCAACAACCCGGAGCAGGTCAAGCAGACCCAGACTTTATTTTCCGGGCCGCTGTCGCTTTTTAGGGCGGTCCGGCTGGACTACCATCATCAGAACGAGACCGGCCTCCCTTTGATCTTCCATGCCGACATCGTGAATGCTTCGGACCAGAAGGCTTCGGTTCATGTGATGGAGGGCATCGCCCTCCCCGAAGTGGACACCGTGCAGATCGGACGGAGGGCGGGTGTGGCCTTTCTCCAGGCTCTGGATAGCGGCACAGGCGTGGTCGTGGATGTGCCGCCCCATGCCCGCGTCCCGCTCCTGGTGCAGCGCTTTGCGCCCTTATTGACCGTCAGCGGCATCGTGCAGATCCAGCAGATCAGTGGCCTGGACCACGCCTTGAGCCTGAGCGTGGTCGCGGATGGGGATCGGCAGGCACTGGTCTCATTCCCCGACCATCTCGCGAGCACGGTCGGCGGAACGACAGGGGCGGACACGCGCCTGGTCTCCGCGCCGGCCGCACCGCTCGCGATAGGAGCCGTGCGGGAGGCTTCGCCCTACGTCTTCGGAGCGCCGCGCGTGTCGCTCATAGGTACTTATGCCGTCGGCGGCCAATGGGTCTACCTACGGCTCGGTAATGCCGAGTCGCTGAAGAACGCAGCCCGGACACAAACTTTGTGGGGGAACTACGGGGTCAGCTACTTCGTTACCCTTCACCTCACCAATCCCACGGCGAAGAGGCAGACGGTCGGGCTGTTCTTCGCCCCCGAGGCGGGTCTGGCGGCGGGCGTCTTCCAAATCTCGGGCGAGCCGCTGCTTCAGTTCGATCCCCTGCCGCCACCCAGCGAGAAGGAGCTGACGCGCGTCCGTCTGGATGCGGGCGAGACACGGACCGTGCGCGTGCGGACGATCCTCCTGAACGGCTCGGCGTACCCGGCCTCCCTGGTCGTTCACGCACTTTGATGAGACTCATGCAGGGGAGGGAGTAGACGATGGCGACTCAAGCAAAACCGGCTTCCGCCCGCCCAGCGACGCAGCACGCGATGGTGCATGCCCCCGCCCTGTCGCGGGCGCTCTGGACACTCTGGCTGCCGACGGGCCTGCTCTTCTTGGGCACGCTGATTATTTACTGGTTCACCCGCACCCAGGCGAACACCTTCGATGCCGTCTCCTATGCGAACCAGATCGCCCACCTGTATCCACGCACCGGCGATCTGCGCTGGCTCTTTCACCCGCACCATCTGCTCTTCAACGCACTCGGATATCTCCTGTGGCGCTCGGCCCACGCCCTGGGTTTTACGGGCGGTTCACTGGTCATCCTGCAAAGTCTAAATGCGGCCCTGGGGGCGGGCGGCGTCGCCGTATTCTACCTCACCCTGCGGGGGCTTTTGCAGCGCTCGCGCTGGCTGCCGCTGTTAATCTCGCTGGGCCTAGCCTTCTCCTTCGGCTACTGGCTCTGCGCTGCCGATGGCCGGGTAAACATGCCCAGCATGTTCCTGATGCTTTGCGCCTTCGCCGTCCTCTGCCGAACCATGCAGAGTCCGCGCCCAGCCCTCGCCGCCGCCGTGGGCGCGCTGGCGGGCGGCGCGGTCTTGTTCCACGAGAGCGCGGGGCTTTTCGTCATGGTGGGTTTGGCAGGCGTCCTGCTGGCCGAGGATGATCCCTTCCTGCTGCCCGCCGCCATGCGCCTGCGGCGCCGAAGGATGGCGCTGACCTATGGAGCCGCCTGGGGAGCGGCGGCGGGGCTGCCATATCTTGGCATCGGCGTCCTCGCACTGCACCTGCACTCGGTCGCGGCCTTCCGGCACTGGGCGGGCGAGTACGCCGAGCTAGGCTGGTGGTGGGACTTCCATATCCTCACCAACCTCGGCCTGGATGTCAAGGCTTTCCTCCATGCCGTCATCGCCGACCTGCCGGGACGGCAAGGGACGCTGCGGGTTGGCGCACACATCCCCGTCGCACTGAGGACCCTGTACTATGCCGCATTGATCGGCTCGCTGGGGGCGGCCTATGCCTTCTTCGCAGCCCTGCCGCTGCTATGGCGCTCGCACAACCGCCGTATGATGATCGTCTGCGTCCTGTGGATCGTCCTCTATGCCGCCTTCTTCACGGTCTGGTCGCCCGGCTACTTTGTCTTCTGGGTGCCTGTTCTGGCTCCCGCCGCCGTCATGCTCGCCCTCGTCCTGGCTCACTACCGGGCGCGGCGCGGCGGCCTGGCGGCGAACTGGCTGCTGGGGGCCTGGATCGTTTTGTACGGCCTTCTCAACGCCCAAGCCTACTTCCTGCCGCACCTCGCCCCGAAGTCCGACCCATTCCGAAGGATCGCCGCCGATGTCCGCACGCATACGCAGCGGGGCGACATCATCCTGGTGGCCGGCATGGGCGACGGCGGGCCATGCGAGGTCGCCCTGCCCTATTTCGCCGACCGCGCGGTCATCTCCCTGCACGGGCTGCTGACCAAAACCCGCAACGATAAGGCCGTCGCGCTCACCGCGGCCGGCCCCGCCGGGCTGGACTCCCCTGCCTCCGCGCAGATGCAGATCAATGCTGCCCTTCAGTCGGGCCATGCCGTTTACGCCCTGGACGAGCTGATCCCGACCGGCGTCAACTTGGGAACCGCCCACAACCCGCACACGCTGGCCTTACTTGCGGCACGTCATCACCTCACGCAGACGGACCTCAAAGCTCTTCTCGCCCCCTACACCCTCACGTTGGCCTGGCACAGCCCGCGCGGCCCCGTTTGGCGTCTGACACCGAAAC